>JAIKZC010000481.1 GCA_024682575.1 Lachnospiraceae bacterium
TTCATTTATGGAAAGTCCTTCACTCTTTCCACCATTCTCGGCATATTTACGAAGGATAGACTTTATCCTTACCATGGTATACATTATGTAAGGACCTGTATTCCCCTCAAAAGATGTAAATTTATCAATATCAAATACATAATCCTTTGAAGCCTGATTTGAAAGATCGCCGTATTTGATAGCACTTAAAGCAACTATCTTTGCTGTCTCCTTCGCCTCTTCCTCAGAAAGCTCGATAGAATCACTGTCTGTCATCTTCTTAAGCATTTCCTCATTGACATCGGCAATAAGATTTTCAAGTCTCATTACTCCGCCCGCACGAGTCTTAAACGGTTTTCCGTCTTTTCCGTTCATTGTTCCAAATCCAAGGAAGTCAAGCTTTGTATCCTCCGGAACGATTCCTGTCTTCTTTGAGCACCTGAATACCTGCACGAAATGCAATGACTGTCTCTTATCTACTACATATATAACCTGATCCGGCTTGAAATCCTTCTCTCTTTCAACAAGTGTTGCAAGATCTGTTGTAGTATAAAGAGCTGCTCCGTCAGACTTAAGGATCATACATGGAGGTACTTCCTTTGTATCACTCTCTTCTGCGACATCAACTACCAGAGCCCCTTGACTTTCATAAGCAAAGCCGTCCTTTTTCATTTTCTCGACCATATCCGGAATATATGGATCAGCGTCTGATTCGCCTTTCCAGAGATCGAAATCGACATTAAGGTTACTGTAGTTTTTCTTAAGGTCAGCTACGGAAATATTTATAATGTGCTTCCAAAGTGCTCTGTATCCCCTGTCTCCATGCTGAAGCTTAAATGTCGCATCCATAGCGGCATTTTTGAAATCTTCATCTTCCTTTGATTTTCCGGATGCTGTAGGATAAATCTCCTCAAGCTCTGATAAGGTAAATGGTGCTTCCTCAGGATAATCTCCCTCAAAGCTCTCATCAAAATACGGAAGATCAGGCTTTCTCTCTTTAAGCTCTGTAATAATAAGACCCATCTGAAGTCCCCAGTCTCCAAGATGTACATCACTTGTTACATCATGACCCATGAGTCTTGCAAGTCTTTTTACGCTCTCTCCGATAATGGCCGAACGAAGATGTCCGATATGAAGTGGCTTTGCCACATTCGGTCCGCCGTAATCTATAACGATCTTTCTCTTATTTCCGGAAGTTTCCAGACCGAGGCGCGCGTCTGCATCCATTCCATTTAAATACTCACGCAAATAAGAAGGATTCAGTTTCATATTCAAAAATCCCGGTCTTACAGCTTCCACTGATGAAAAGTATTTAGAATCTGCTAACTCCTTAACTACAGCCTCAGCTATATCAAAGGGATTTTTATGAAGTTTCTTTGCTCCGGCCATAGCTCCGTTACACTGGAATTCGCAAAGATCAGGTCTATTCGAAAGTCCGACCTTACCGAGTTCCCTGTCAAATCCCGCTGCTTCAAAAGCAGCACCGACTTCTTCTGTCAATAAATCCGTTAAATTCTGCATTATTTCTTAATTCTCCAAATATTCTTTCTATCCTAAAACTTCAGACTGTTTCTTCCCTTTTGGAATATACGCAGCCACAATAGTTCTGCCTGTATAGATTATATTCTCTTGATAACTCTATTGAGCGCTTATAGCCCTCTTTTTTCTTAAAATCAGAGGGGAGATGCCTGACCCCGTATATGCCTGAAAGCATTTCTCCTATATCATTGATTTTTGTTGAGTTTTTTAAAGGGCTTATCGAAAGTGTCGTTGTAAAGTAGTCAAAACCGTTCTCAGCCGCATAAACAGCAGCTTCTCTCATTCTGAGTTCATAACAGTTAAAACATCTTTCTCCGCCCTCAGGTACCTTTTCGAGTCCTCGAGCCATTTCATAAAAAGGCTTGGGATCATAATCCTTTATGATTATCTGAGCTTTAACACCGGACTCTTTCACAAATCGTCTAAGTTCCTCTGCACGCTTGATATATTCAGCCTCCGAATCCATATTCGGATTATAGAAAAATACCGTTATATCAAAATGAGGCTCTAAATATTCCAGACAATAGCTGGAACACGGAGCACAGCACACATGCAGCAAAAGTTTAGGCTTCGCCGTACCGGGTTCAAAGCTTTCGATCAGCTTATCGAGCTCTTTACTGTAATTTCTCTTATTCACTTACCTTTTCCGTTCCAATAATTAAGACCTTTGAAAATGTTTCTATACACAGGCAATATTTTACCTATCTAAAGAAACAATTTCAAGGTCTTTTTTCATTCTAAAACCCTATATACTCTTAAGCCTTACCTCTTCTTGCCACTTTTGCTATATCTATAGGCAGTGGGAAGAGATTTGCCTTTTCATTTTCCATACTGGTAAGCAGAGCTGCTGCTGTATCGATGGATGTAAATACATTAACACCGGTCTCGATCGCAGTACGTCTTATA
>JAIKZC010000510.1 GCA_024682575.1 Lachnospiraceae bacterium
GGCTTGTTTGCCACTTGTGTTACGTTACCATACGGAACCCGCAGTAAATGCGGATTCCTGCAATAAAGTCACCAAAACATGTAGATTTATGAGGAGTGAATTGAAAATTTATAAAAGAGGAATGAAGGTATGAAAAAAAGAGCTTTATTAATTTTAACAGTTTTGGCATTATCAATGACAGGATGCAGCAAGGCAAATACACAGAACGGGGAAACAAGATCATCAAGCGAAGCTTCGAGTGAAGAAACTCAGACAGCTTCTGAAACAGAGGCGGTAAATGATGAGCAATCATCATTAGATGGAGCTTCTGTTGAGGAAATTACCTGGGAAGAAGAAAATAAATCAGATGATGACAATACAAATGAAAATGAGATACATGAATACGAATTTTATACAGAGGATGTAAGCTGGGAAGAGGCATGGAAGCTTGCGACTGATAAAGGCGGGTATCTTGCACATATAAACAGTGAAGAAGAATATAATCTGATAACAGATAAGATCTCAAAATTATCTGATTCGGCGCTTTGTTATTTTATTGGCGGAAAAAGAGAGGGAAGTGATAAATCGTATTATTGGTTCAACCAGGATGGCAGTCATGGAGAAAAAGAGCTTACAGAGGACGAAGGCTGTAAAAAATTCTGGCTGGAAGGCGAACCAAGTTATACAGACAGTACGAGCGGAGCAGAAGAAAAATATCTTGATTTTTTATATATAAAAAGCAAGGATAAGTGGTTTCTTAATGATGCACCAAATGACATGATCGCAGCTTCCAAATCCTGGTCTGGTAAAATCGGATATATAGTTGAATATGATAGTAAAACATCAGTAGCAGATGATATTACAGAAAATGAAACAAGATCAGATGAAGAGAGTATTTTCAGCTCAGAGCATGGAACTGATTTTTATTTCATGAGTGGAGCAGGTGGTTGGTCTAGTGAAATGACAGTATATCCGGATGGAAGCTTTAAGGGAACTTATCATGATTCCGAAATGGGATCAACAGGACCCGGATATCCCGGAGGAGAACTCTATCTTTGTGATTTCTCCGGAAAGTTTTCAAATATTCATAAAGTAAATGACCTTACCTGGTCTATGACTATTGAATCTTTGGATGAGAAAGAAGTCAATGATGGGGAAATCAAAGATGGAGTGAGAATCATGCAGGGAATGGCTTATGGACTGGATGAGGGTAAAGAATTTGAGATTTATATGCCGGGGACTGATCTGTCTACGTTAACAGAAGATGCTAAAAGCTGGTACTATGGATATGGTCTGGAAGAAAATGGAACTTTAGACAATATGTTGATCTATAATGTTAATGGTGGATATTTGTGGATGCAGGGATCATATTAATCAAATTATGAGAGGGTAATCCAGTAAAAAAAGAACTGTTATATCGAGAAAATGATATAACAGCTCTTTTTTTATTTCAGATTTGATCATTCAGCTTTTCTTGAAAGATGTTTATAATCTTTATCATAAAATTTACCATTTCTTATATCATCACACATTCCATCATATGGTGTTTCATTTATAACATCATCATTATTTTCTCCAGCCTTGCCTATGTATGTAATGGTTGCAAATTCTGGGACAACATATTTAGGATAAGTTTCGTATTTTTCTCTTGCTTCATACATTCTGTCAAGATGCTTATTCTGGTAACAAACAGTAATTTCAGGATGTTCGTGAACCCATTTAGGGAAGAAGATAACTCCGTTTATTTTACCTTCATTTGGCATGAAATCGAGAGCAACATCTGTTCCTGTGGGTTCTGTCCAAGTAACCTTAAAAATTCCATCAGCAATCTTAAAAAGATTAATTTCCTGATCTGTTACCCATCTGCCTTTAACCATTCCGCCGTGAATACGGTAGCAGCAGGTGTGATCATTTTTACAATACCATTCATACTCCCAGCCATTGTCATATGTATAAATAAAATGCGTGCCGATAAAATCAGATAATTCCTTAAAAACAGTTTTTGCCATAGTATAGTTTCCTTTCTGTAGATAATATAAACATGTAAATATATACATGTTATTCTTGCAGTGATTATGTTATACTTTTTATTAATTATTGTCAATAAAAATTTTATAAAAATTGGAGTGCTGAACATGTCACAAAAAAATTTGCTTCCGTTGATACTTCTTGGACTCATTGAAAAGCAGCCTAAAACAGGATATGAGTTAAACAAGGAATTTAAGACAGAGATCGGGGAGTTCTGGTCTGTTAAACATTCTCAGATTTATGTTGAATTGAAAAAATTGTTGAATGAAGAAGAAATAGAGGCTGAAACAGGATTTTATGGAAATAAGATAGAGAAAACCTATTACACAATAACGGAAAAGGGACTTAAAAGGCTTGAAAAATGGAAATATTCTTATGATGAGCAATTATCTGTTAATAAGGACGAGTTTATTCTTAAACTTTATTTTATTAAGGATAAAAAAGATCCACGATTGAAAGAACTATTAAATGAACAGTATCATTTGAGAGTAAGTAAATTAAATCATTTGAAAGATAGAATGAAGGAAGTTTTTCCTTCAAAAAAGGATATTGATGAAAATTATGGGCATTATCTGATACTTAATCATGCAATAAGGCGCGAAAGTGAGTATGTGGACTGGCTGGAAGAATCTAAGAGTTGAGCTGAAAAATATGCTAAATTATTAAATGGAGGATATAGATGAATTTTTTATTTGTTGCGTTAGGCGGTGCAGTTGGAGCAATGGGAAGATATTCAATAAGCCTTTTGTCGGTAAAAACAGAGTTTCCATTTCTAACTTTTATTACCAATATTATAGGTGCAGTATTGATCGGATTTGTTGTAGGAATATCAGCTAATAATGAAAAAGTATCCGCTAATACTGTTTTATTCTGGAAAACCGGTGTATGTGGTGGTTTTACGACCTTTTCAACATTCTCATTGGAAGCATTTAATTTGCTTGAAAATAAACATTATGCTGTAGGTGGATTATATATATTTCTGAGCTGCCTTTGCTGTATATTAGGTGTTCTATGCGGAAGAAAGATAGCTGAAATTGTTAATCTTTAACTAATCACGATGACTGTTTATTTGAAGAAAAACTGAATTAAAAGCATATAAAAGACAGTTCCGGAAAGAATGCTTATAAGAGAGTTTCTCTTTAATATCTGTATTAGAACAACAAAAAGAGCAGAAGCAAACTCCGGAATTCCATGTGAACTTCCGAATAAGTTTACATCTTTAAGACAATATATAACCAGCATTCCGATGATCGCAGAAGGTAAAACTTTTCCAAGATAAGATATATATTTTGGAGTTTTTTTTCTAAAAATAATAAACGGCAGCATTCTGATAATCATTGTTGTGATCGCCATAGCTGAAATTAAAATTGCAGGTTTCATTCCGGAAAATCCTTTCGTCCTCGAAAAATTGTAAGAAGCAGTGTTATAAGCAGCATTGCAGGGATGAGGAAATTTTCCCGCCCAAAAAGTAAGAGACACATAAGAGTAGAAATAAGCCCTGTTAAAGCCGGTATGTGATCTTTGCTGGTAAGCCATTGCTCGGTAAACCCTGCGATGAAGAGAGCGGTCATTGAGAATTCTATTCCTGCAGTGGAGAAGGGA
Source organism: Lachnospiraceae bacterium (assembly GCA_024682575.1). Lineage (GTDB taxonomy): Bacteria > Bacillota > Clostridia > Lachnospirales > Lachnospiraceae > NK4A144. The sequence continues at coordinate 3,610 of JAIKZC010000510.1, forward strand.
AGGATTCCACCAATCAGATTACCGATTATACTTCCGCTTACCCAATAACAGTGGTTAAAAAATGATACCAAAAAACGATATAGATTAGGATCAGTATCTTTTGGTGTATTTCCGTCACAAAGAAGGGAATATGTTTCGTCTGTAAGTGCGAAAATCATATATGGCTTGTATTTTCCGGCATTTTTATATTTATTTATCATTGAAATGCTGTAAAAAAGATGCCGGGCATTTACTGTGATGGTGGTAATGATCGTTGTTAAAACACTAGCTCCGCCGGATAACAGTCCGACACCAACATATTGCATTGAGCCTGCATATATGAAAATACTCATGGCAGCAGCCCAGATAACACCATAACCGGCATTTTTAAGAAGAATTCCGAAACCAATTCCTAAAACAATATAGCCTGCTAAAACAGGAAGAGATTTATAAAAAGCTTTTTTGATTGTTTGATCGTCCATTTTTTTCATAAGATTATAATTAAGGAAATTAAGAGTCTGCAGATTACGCATCTGTCAGGCTCTTTGTTTATGTGTGTAAATAAAATAATATATGGAAATTCATAACCGGTCAAATAAATAATGTTTATGATAATAATTAAGTATATGTTTTGGTGACTTAATTGCAGGAATCCGCATTTACTGCGGGTTCCGTGTGATAAACTTTAATATGTGCCAAACAGGCCAGCAGCGCAGCTGCATTTAAATGGCCTGTTTGTATGACTTTGAGGCACGCAGTGGCGAAAAGTCATAAATTATAGTTGACATATATAGTCAACAAGACTATATTATTAACATGGTTTAGATGACAATAATATACAGGAGATTTACATAGATGTATTATCCCACATCAGAAGAAGAGAAGAAATATATTGAGAATTATAATGCGGACAAATATGAAAAACCCTCTGTAACGGCAGATATTGTTATTTTTACTTTATCAGAGACTAATGAACTTTCTATATTGCTGATCAAAAGAAAGGACTTTCCGTATAAGGACAGATGGGCGGTACCCGGAGGATTTGTTGCAATTAATGAATCTTTAGATGAAGCAGCTTCGAGAGAATTAAAAGAAGAAACAGGGTTGGAAAATATACCAATTGAGCAGTTTGCTACGTTTGGAACTGTAGACAGAGACCCAAGAATGAGAATCATTGCTGTTGCATATATGGCTTTTGTTCCGAAGAGTACCTTAAATTTCCGAGAAGATGATGATGCATCAGACACACAGATTTTTAAGATCAATATAGATATAGACGGACTTACTCTGGTAGGTGACAGAAACGTAGTTAAGTCTGATGATCTGGCATTTGATCATGCTGAAATAATCAAGACCGCGATTAAAAGATTGCGTAATCGTATTGAATATACAGATGATGCTTTTAAGTTTTTGAAAAATGATCAGTCTTTTACAATATATGAGCTGAAAAAAATATACGAAACAGTAACAGGAAAAGCTGAAGATACCGGAAATTTCAGAAGAGGTTTCTTAAACAAATATGTTAAGACAGGGCTTGTGGTCGATACAAAAGAAAAAACGACTAACAGTGGTCACAGGCAGGCGAGTCTTTACAAAAAACTTCACTAAAGGGAGAAAAATATGAACAGGATACTGGTTGTTGTTGACATGCAGAATGATTTTGTCACGGGCGCACTCAGAAACGAAGAAGCTATAGCTATAGTTCCGAATCTGGTAGAAAAGGTAAAAACTGCAATAGAAGATAATGATATTGTTATCTTTACAAAGGATACCCATTTAGGCAGCTATATGGAGACTGAAGAAGGCAAGAATCTTCCTGTACCGCATTGTATAGATGGAACAGAGGGATGGGAGATCATTGATGAGCTTATTCCGTATACAGAGGGAAGACCGGTTATAAAAAAATATACCTTTGGCGCGACAGAACTTGGTGAAGAACTTAGAAAGCAGCTCGTGCTTAAGAATATTGAAAAAATAGAACTTGTTGGTGTATGCACTGATGTTTGTGTTATCAGTAATGCAATGGTTACAAAAGCATATTTACCTAATATTCCCATATGTGTAGATGCAGCATGCTGTGCAGGAGTGAGTCCGGAGGGACATGATACTGCATTAAAGGCGATGAAAGCAACACACATACATATTTCAAATGAAGGCAAAGAGCCCTGGAGAAAATAAGACTAAACTCGCATTAAATGCGGTTTTCTAACTAAAAGCAATCAAACTAATGAAAAAGAAAGGAACTATTAACAATGGTTTTACATCAGATCATCAATTCACTCTTAGAAACAGATTTGTATAAATTTTCTATGGGGCAGGCTATTTATCATCAGTTTCCTGATTACAAAACAACATGGACATTTAAATGCAGAAATGAAGATGTTCATTTTACGCCGGAAATGGTTGAAGAAATCAAGGAACAGATCAAGGCATATTGTAATCTTAACTTCACGGAAGATGAGCTCCAATATCTCGATAATATAAAATGGATTAAGGGTTCATATATTGATTTCTTACGTATCTGGAAACCGCGCTATGAGGATTTCGAAATAACTGACAATGCTGAATGTGGTCTTTCAATTGAAACTAAGGGAACATGGCTTAATACATCAATGTATGAAATCCCTGCTCTTGCAATTGTTAATGAGACATATTTCCGCATGAATTATAATTATGATGAATTACTTGAAAGCTTCAAGGATCGTCTTGAGGATAAATTTAACAAGCTTAAGAATAACGAATTATGTATAAATGTTTTCTCTGAATTTGGTATCAGACGTCGTCTGTCAGCAGAGGCACAGGAAATTGCCGTGAAGAAGCTTGCTGAGCTTAATGTTATAGAGGGCGTAAGATCTAAGTTCATCGGAACAAGTAATGTTTATCTTGCCAAAAAGTATAATATGACTCCTGTAGGTACGATGGCTCATGAATGGATCATGGCTACAGGTCAGGGAAATCATAAACACAACCCTGCATACAGCAACTGGTACGCATTGAATGCATGGGTAAAAGAATATGGTGTATTAAACGGAATAGCTTTGACAGATGCTATTACTACAGATTGCTTCTTAAAAGATTTCCAGCTTACATTTGCAACTCTCTTTTCAGGTGTTCGTCATGATTCAGGCGATCCGATCGCATGGGGCGAAAAGATGCTTAATCATTATGAGAAACTTGGACTTGATGCGAAGACAAAAACTTTACTTTTCTCTGACTCACTGGATTTTGAAAGAGCAGATAAAATATTCAGACATTTTGAGGGTAAGGCAAAGGTTGCTTTTGGAATAGGCACATACATAGCAAATGATAC
>JAIKZC010000515.1 GCA_024682575.1 Lachnospiraceae bacterium
ACAGAAATTGATCCACTTAAAAAACGTACTAAAGAAGAATTAATAGCGCTTTTAACCAGATATCATAATGAACTATTGAAAAGACATAGTTCATAAGGAGGCAGATTATGTGGTTGATAAAATTAATGCTTAAACTAATAGGAAAGATAATATTATTTCCCATATATCTTTTACTGGCTTTTGTAAGCTTTTTGGCAGGAATGATTACGGGAATTGGATCTTTTTTCCTTACTATATTTTATATACTCATGCTTGGTGGTTTTATAATGCTTATATATCAGCATATGTGGCCACAGCTTCTGGTTGTATTTTCAATTGTATTTGGTATATTTGTGGTTCAATTTTTTGCTATAAGTATTTGTAATTTGCTTAAGGTTATAAATAATAAGATAGTAAAGATTTTGTTTACATAAAATATGTGTATATCAAATGTAGCCCATCCGTTAATTTTAATCTATTTTTACCCATGATATTATTATAATGCACCAAAGCTATGGAGCGGATAAATCGCTTACATAAGCCGAGGTGCATTTCTTTTGCAAAAGAATAGTTAATCATATTGTCTAGCGTGGAGTTGCGCAGTTTAAGAACTGTGTCTCCGCGCTTTTTCTATGGAGGGAAAATTTATGGATTTTGAAGAATTTAAGAAGAACTTTAAGTCTGCGCTCGAGGAAAAATTTAAGAGTGAAGGAATTGATAATCTTGAATTCAGGGAGGAAAAAACTCAGAAAGTAAATGAAAATTATGAGGCTTTGGTCGTAAAGCCGGAAAATGGAAACGTTAGCCCCAGCTTTAATATGGAAAAAGCATTTGAAGATTACAATGAAGGTAAAAGTTTTGATGCTGTAACAAGGCATGCTTCTGAGGTTATAAAAAAATCACTCAGCCATCTTCCAAATTTTGATGAGCTTTCAAAGATTAGAGATTATGACCAGGTAAAGAGCAGGCTCACAATGGAAGTTGTTTCAGCTAAAGATAATGCTGATATTCTGCAGAATATTCCACACAAAAATATTGAAGATATGGCTTTAGTTTATCGGATTGATACTTCGGATCTGGTTGGTCCTGGTTCAACAGTTCTGATAACTAATGGACTGATGGAAAACTATGGAATAAATGTCGAGCAGCTTCATGAGGATGCGATGCAGAGTGCGCCTATAATTCATCCGGCTGAGATTAAGACACTTGGGCAGATGTTGGTAGAACAGTTAGAAAAAGATGGCTTTGATGATGCAAGGATGCTTATTAACACTGATGATTCAACAATGTTTGTTGCAACGGTTGAGGGAACAGCACATGGAGCGAGTGTTATTGCCTACGAAGGATTTATGGATAAAGCAGCAGAAAGGATTGGCGGAGATTTCTTTATTTTACCATCAAGTCGGCATGAAGTGATCCTTATTCCGGATAATGGAATAGTTGATATGCAGTCGTTGAAAAACATGGTAAGGGAAGTTAACGCAACAACTGTAGAACCTGAAGATAAGCTCACAGATAATGTTTACCATTATGATTCTAAAGAGAAGATATTTGAGCTCGGAGAGAAGCATATCGAGCGCCAGGCTTCGAGGGCTGAAAAGGCAAAAGCTAAAAAAGAAGAAAAGAAGTCAGTTCTTGGAGAACTTAAGGCTGCAAAGGAGGAATCCGTAAAGAAGCCAAAAAAGGATAAGATCCAAAAAGAAAGCCGTCCAAAAGAGACAGCAGTATTATAATTTTTGAGAGCTGAAAGGGTACTGGTTTAGTTAAGAACCGGTGCCTTTTTTATTGGAGGAAAAACTTGAAAGATGCATTTATAAAAAAGAAAAAGGGGAAATCGTCAAAGGGAATTAGAAATCCGATCCCTGAAAGCAATATTTTCCCACAGAACTGTAGAAATCCATGTTCTTATGGATACGGACGAACATATTGTTTTCCTTGTATGAGAGAAATAATGAATAGAAATAATTAAAGCATGAAATCTAGCGTGAAAGTGGCGTGAAAATGGCGAGAAAAGAGGATAAAAATGGGTAAAGAAATAGATATCAGAATTGAATTAAAACCGGCAACAGATGGAATTGTAAATTTTCCTTCAGATAATGAAAGCAGCAAATGTTCCGGAGTAATTATTGGGACAGATGGTTCATATAAGAAAGTGGATCTTTTTGGAGCACTTCAGGTAATCAGAGAGATTCCGAAGGAGAAGCGCAGTTATAAGAGAATAGACGATAACGTCTACTTTGTTAATGATGATGCCTTATTATATACGGCTGATGGTCGTTATCTTGTTGGTAGTACGTTAGGCGTAAAAACAGATGACGAGGATAGTATTACAGATCTTAATGATGACGAGGTAGAAGAAATCCTGGAGAATTTTAAGTCTTATATTGAGGATGTTGAAATGGAAGGCTATCATTTCCCGGCATTTTATCTTGAGTGATAAAAAGGAGGACTGATCTATGAATGAAGAAATAGCAGAGAAAACAGTCCGATTGGCAATTACATTAACAAAGGTTACAGGGAGAGGTCTTTTAGCTGCTCTTAAGGCGGGAATAAAAACATTGAGAGTCAGTAATGACAGAAGAGGAAAGGGTCAGCAGACGGTAAAACAGCTTATAAAGCAGGGCAGTGGTGCGTCAAGCATGGATATAAGCGGTAAAAGTCTTGGAACTTTTAAGAGGATTGCTAATAAATATGGAGTGGATTTTGCAATTGTTAAGACTAAAGACAATGGAAAAAACCACTATAACGTATTCTATAAAGCAAAGGATATGGATGCGATAGTAGCAGTTGTGAACGAATACTCTAAAAAAATCGTCAATAAAAAAGAGAAGACAAGCATCATAAAGTCACTGAATGAATTAAAGGAAAAGGTTGCGAAAAGGGCTAAAGAGCCTATGAACAGAAACCGGGAGAATGTCAGATGAATCCAAAAACAAAAAGAATGCTGATCTTAAATTTCCCCTATCTTCTCATTGCTCTGATTTCAACGAATATTGGCGAAGCATGGAGGATATCATTAGGGAAAAACCTTTTGGAAACAATGCAAACGATGATTACCTCTGGTGGACTTGGGAAAGCATTTTCAAATCCTTTTCCGAGTTTTAATCTATTTGATCTGGTTGTCGGCATAGCATGTGGTGTGGTTTTTAAGTTGGTGGTTTACATAAAAGGTAAAAATGCAAAAAAATATAGGCACAACAGAGAGTATGGTTCTGCAAGATGGGGAAAGCATGAGGATATTGAACCATTTATAGATCCTCAATTTTCAAATAATCTGATCTTATCGCAGACTGAACGATTGATGATGAGCGGAAAACCTAAAGAACCAAAGTATGCCAGAAATAAAAATGTTCTGGTAGTTGGTGGTTCCGGTTCCGGAAAGACAAGGTTTTTTATAAAGCCTAATTTATTGCAAATGCATAGTTCATATGTTTTGACTGATCCAAAAGGAACGCTCGTAAATGAAGTTGGAATGCTTTTTGCAAAATCAGAATATCATCTAAAGATATTTAATACCATCAACTTTAAGAAAAGTATGCATTATAACCCGATAGCTTATATTCATTCTGAAAAAGATATCTTAAAGCTTGTAACCACCTTGATAGCGAACACAAAAGGAGATGGTAAAGAAGGGGATGAGTTTTGGACCAAGTCCGAAAAACTGCTCTATACAGCGCTTATCGGATACATTTATTATGAAGCACCGGAGGAAGAAAAGAACTTTAATACTTTATTGGAAATGATCAATTCCATGGAAGTAAGAGAAGATGATGAAAGCTTTGAAAATCCGGTGGATATCCTATTCAGAAAGCTGGCAGAGCGAGATCCTGATCACTTTGCAGTACGCCAATATGCCAAATATAAGCTTGCAGCCGGCAAGACCGCAAAAAGTATCTTAATATCATGTGGTGCAAGGCTTGCACCATTTGATATTGCGGAGCTCAGAGAGATAACATCTTATGATGAACTGGAGCTGGATACGTTGGGAGATAGAAAGACAATTCTGTTTCTGATCATGTCAGATACAGATGCAACATTTAATTTTCTTATCTCAATGATATATACCCAGCTTTTCAACCTTCTTTGTGAAAAAGCTGATGATGTATATGGAGGAAGCCTTCCGGTACATGTGCGCTGCCTAATAGATGAAATGGCCAATATTGGTCAGATTCCAAATCTTGAAAAGCTTATGGCAACAATACGAAGCAGAGAAATATCTGCAGCTTTGGTCTTGCAGACTAAATCTCAGTTAAAAGCTATCTATAAGGATAATGCAGATACGATCATAGGAAACTGTGATAGTCAGATATTCCTTGGTGGTTCTGAACAGACGACCTTAAAGGACCTTAATGCCATTCTCGGAAAAGAAACAATTGATATTTATAACACAGGGGAAACCAGAGGTCAGAGTCAGAGCTACAACATGAATTATCAGAAACTGGGACGAGATCTTATGAGCCTGGATGAAATTGCAGTAATGGATGGCTCAAAATGTATTGTTCAGCTTAGAGGTGTCAGACCGTTTTTGTCGGATAAATATGATCTGACAAAGCATCCGAATTATAAATACACAGCTGATGCAGACAAGAGAAATTGGTTTGATGTTGAAAAATTTCTGAGCCATAAGCTTGTTTTGAGGGCAGATGATGAATATACGGTCATTGATGAATCAGATTTGAATGATCTATCTGATGATATTGATAAATCTTAATATAGCGGAGATTAAAACAATGAATATAAGAGATCCCACTTAGTCTATGAGTTAGAACTGAATATTGAAGTCATTGAGAGCAAATTGAGTAAAAAAGCACCCGGTGCCGGATGTTTGGCGACAGCAGCACCAGATGCAGAATGGAATACTCAAAGGCATTCGCAAGCATATTTTAACATGCTGAATGTTTCTTGGCTCTCTTTTTTGTTACTAAAAATCATTTTTAATAAGAAGGAGGAGAATCCCAACTTAAAAAAGCAATTAAGTAAGCGACAAAATAGCGACAATACTATTCTTGGGTTTACTCGAAAATGCAGAAAACCGAAAAAATACGGTGTTTTAAGGGTTTGGGATTCAAAAGAAATCATGGATTTTTTTGAAAGCGCAGTAGGTGTACTGCAGACACTCGTAGTCGCACTTGGTGCAGGCCTTGGTGTATGGGGAGTTGTAAACCTCATGGAAGGATATGGCAACGACAATCCGGGCGCGAAGTCTCAGGGAATGAAGCAGCTTATGGCCGGTGGCGGAGTTGCCTTGATCGGCACACAGCTGATTCCGCTTCTTACGGATCTTTTCACAACAACTACAACCTGAGAATCTTAAGGCAATAGCTTATAGACCGTTCAGCCAAAAACTGAACGGTCCCTTTTAGATAGGAGGACAGAGTGGATTCAGTATTTACAGCGATTGGAGATTGGATAAAAGCCCAGATCATTCCCTTGTTGATGAATTATTTGTCTATAATGTTCGATTATGTGAATGATGAGGTGGGAGGGATATCTGATAAGATGTCGATAACACCAACGGACTTTGCTCCAGAGGTATTTAATATGATAGAGTCCGTGTCTGAAAACTTTATAATGCCTATAGCCGGAATAATCCTAACATTCATAGCGTGTTACGAACTTATTCAAATGGTAATGAGCTACAATAATCTCGCAAATTTTGAGACCTGGTTTATCTTCAAATGGATATTCAAAACCTTTGTAGCAGTAGAGATCATTACACACACCTTTGATATAACGCTGGCGGTATTTGACCTGACACAGTATGTTATACAGAATTCATGATTATTTATAATATAGTCGACACAAATAGATGCTTCAGCTCTTGCAAGTATGGAAGAAGATATATGGGATATGAGCGTTTGGGGAGTGTTTGCTATGTTTCTGCAGGTTACTATAGT
>JAIKZC010000518.1 GCA_024682575.1 Lachnospiraceae bacterium
ATCATTGCTAAAAATTTAACAATTTCTTGCTTGAAAAAAATTTTATATTATATTACAATAAAGAAACTGAAAATGGCTCAGTAAATTTTTTCAAAATGATTAGGAGGAAATTAATATGGCTCATGTAATTAGTGATGATTGCGTATCTTGTGGAGCATGCGAGTCTACTTGTCCTGTAGGCGCTATCTCTGCTGGTGATGGAAAGTACGTTGTTGATGCTGATACTTGCATCGATTGCGGTGCTTGCGAAGCTGGATGCCCGACTGGTGCTATCAAGCCCGAATAATTAATATTCGCAAAGTTAAACCCCTTAGGTCATTGACCTAAGGGGTTTTTTACGTTTACTTATGATTCATATTTTTTTAATGAAACATCGATAAGATGCTGGCAGAGATCCTCAAAATTCATTCCGACTGCAGCAGCTTCCTGGGGAACAAGACTTGTAGGTGTCATTCCCGGGAGAGTATTTGCCTCGAGACAGAAAACATTGTCATCATCATCTGCGATGAAGTCCATTCTTGCATAGCTTTCAAGTTCTAATGCATTGTATGCCTGAACTGCGCATTCCTGAACCTTTGCTGTAAGTTCAGCGGAAATAGGAGCAGGACAGGTTTCAATAGTTGAACCGGCCTGATATTTATTTTTATAGTCATAGAAACCGTTCTTCGGAACGATCTCAACTATAGGATAAGCCTTTCCATCGATCACACAGCAGGTAAGCTCTTTTCCCTTGACATATTTTTCAACAATAACTTCAGTTCCGTAGGTAAATGCATTCTTCATGCCATCCCTAAATTCCTCGTCAGAGTTTACAATGTAAACACCAACAGAAGAACCACCGGCATGTGTCTTAACAACTGCAGGGTAACCAAAAGGTGAAGAACTTATGTCATCGCCGCGCTTATAAGCTTTCCATTCGGGACTTGAAACACCCTTTGCATCAAATATCAGTTTTGTAAAGTATTTATCCATTGCGAGGGCAGATCCCATATATCCGGAGCCGGTGTATTTGATACCGAAAAGAGTCAGTGCTGCCTGAACCCGCCCATTTTCGCCATCACCGCCGTGAAGAGCCATGAAAACAATATCAGAATCACGACAGATATGGATTACATTGGGACCAAAATAGCTGTCAGATTTATCAGCACGCAGCTTACGAACTTCCTCGATATCAGGTGTTGCCTCAGAAACAGCTTTTATATCTGCAGCCCAGTCACGATCGGACTTGAAAAGTGCTTCTGAATCCCTTGCATCCTCTCCGTCATATCCCATGAAGACATCGAGCAGGATAACATCATGTCCTTTTTTCTTTAATGCCTTGTAAACCTGTGCGCCTGAAACAAATGAAACATCTCTTTCTGTGGAGGTGCCTCCTGCAAGTACTGTAATTTTCAATTTGAATCTCCTGTCTTTCTTCTATACTTATAAATAATAACTGCTATGGATATCAGCCATGTCACGATGGATAAAATATCTGCGGCATGCTGAAGAAGCGTTCCGCTGTAGCTGACTTTGATGAAATTTTCTCCATTAAGCCAAACGCGTGCTCGTCCGTTTTCGCCGCTTCCGTCAATTTTTAGTGCATTTCCGTTTGAATCCTCAGCTTTATAGCCTTTGTAGTAAACAAATGGAACATCGATATATTCACCCTTGTAATCACCAAGCTCGACACTCAGACTGTTGCGGTCACGGATCACTTCGATTTTTTCATTGCCCACAGTATACGCCAGATTTGCATCATTAACAAGTCTGTTTCTGCTTTCGACAGTTGAAGGAAGCCATTCTCCACCTATGATCTCTGCAGTATAATCCGCATAATTAAAATAATCATCCGAATAAGAATAATAGCCTTCATCATTTACGGAATAGTTTCCTATCGCAGAAATAACCATAAGACCGGTTACTGCGATCAGAGACAATTTACTTAAAAATTCTTTATCAGCATCATGTTCCTTTATAAACTCAGTTATGTAAACTCCTGATGAAAATGCCAGAAGCGGAAAGGCTATTATAAAAAGACGCCATGGAAACTGGATAAAAGTCAGATGACTTGCGAATCTTTTCCAGGGGAAAAAGCCGGTGGAAGAGAGAGTAAAAACTAATCCTAAGAATAAATTGATATCAGCAAAAATTACTTTTTTCTCTTTGTGTTTTATAAAGAATACCGGGAGTAATGTCAGGAATGCCGCGATTCCCATGGACTTGTACTGATTTATAAAGACATCTTTCAGCAGAAGCTTTTCATAATTCAGATCAAATGAAACCTTGGTATATTTGAATGACGCCGAAGCCATCTGCTCTATCATGGGAAGCCAGTAAAATGCTGTAAGCGCAAGGCAGGCAAGGGCTGTCAGCATAAGTTTTCCAAAAAGGGCTGGTTTTTTAATGAGTTTTTTTATGTTAACTAATACAATAAATGCGCAAAGTGCAATAGAGAATAGCGTAGATAAAGTGTGGCAGAGAACAACGCCGGTCATTCCTGAGGCAAGGATCCAGGGACGACGCATATCTTCATAGGCAAAATCCCAGAGCCCTGCGATCACAAGAGGGATGAAGATAAGAGCTGTATATTCTCCAACAGCACTTCTGGTATATATATCACCGAGATGATACTGGGCAAGAGTAAAAATGACTGCAGTTATCATAGAAGCATGTCTGTCGGAAGATACGATCTTTGCACTGAAATATGATGTTAAAAATCCCAGAACAAGGGTCATACCCACAAAAATATGATAAGAATTATTAATACTCAGCCCCATAACACGTAAAACTGCGGGAATATAGAGCAGGGTATCGGGATAAAAAAGTGAGCTTGCGTAGCCTTCGCCTCCGAGAAAAAGCATGTTTATGCGGAGAAAAGGCAGGCCGTTTTCTATCCCGGTCTTTAGTGCTTCGATCCGGAGCAGATGGTATATAACGTCGTGACCATTTATACAGTTAACGGTAAAAAGGGGAAGTGATGCGAAAAAAAGAGTCACGAAAAATACCGGCCAGAATCCATCCCGACCGGTAAATATCGTATTAATTTTTTCTCTTATACGTGCTTTCATCAATCACTCTTTCGACGTGCGAGCATGTGAATTTCAGATGCAAACTCATTTTTATCGATCACAAGCTGCAAGTCATCAATCATAGCTTTGAATTTAGGTGCAAAGTAATCTTTAAGAGCTCCGTTTCCGTTAGCATCGAGGCATACGGAAAGCATTCTGTAAAGATCCATGATATCTGAACCGAATTTCCAACTCTTGTGAGCTTCGAATCCCATCTCGTTCAGCATATATTCGATAGAACTGTCAGAGAAAAGATGAGTATGGGTTCCGCCTGCATGACGGTTGTAACAGTTCTGATGAGCAGCCTCAAAAACGCAGCTCATGGAGAACATCGGTACAGAGAAATAAATATATTTAATATTCTTGTTTTCTCTTATGGTTGCGATCGTTTCATCAAGGTTGATGATGTGCTCGAGAACACCTATAAAAGAAATTACATTTGATTCGGTAGAGGCAATAATAGATGAAGCCTCTGCACTTTCAACACTTTTGAGAATTTCTTCGCCTGCCATTGTATTTGCAAATTCAACCTGAGAAGGGGAAATTTCAATTCCTTTTGCATCACAGCCAAGAGATCTCATGGCGCGAACAAAATATCCGGAACCGGCACCATCGTCAAGCAGATGTATATCTTCTTTTGAAAGACCATCAGCAGCAAGACCTTCTAAAAGAAATTCAGCCTTTGGAATATAGATGCTTTTCATTCGGTTCTCATAGGCTGCCCTGTCATCTTCGGAATAATTGAGCTCATAGCGGTCTACGAGGTAAACTCTGTCTGCAAAATCATTAGTATCTTCATAGTCACTGTTGAGGTGACCACATTTAGGGCAGAGATGATAACTCATTCTCTGGCTTGTGTAGAGGGGTTCACCTTCAAGAGGGCTGTGACAGATCTTGCAGACCTCTCTTTTAGGCTGGATCAGAAGCGCATCGGCCTGGTTTTCGCTCATTTCGAGCATGGCCTGGTTTTTTTCAAAAAAGTCACTCTTAATTTTAAGAACATCTCCGACGCTCTTACCGTATCTTTTATTTTCCATTTAAAGTTTCCTTCTATATATAATCATTTCGTTTTTCTTACCTTAAAACATCTTAACACAAAAAGGAATTTACGCAAGTATTTAGTTATTGAGCGTTTTAAATCAAAAATTGTACATATACATATGTCAATTGAATACAATTTATTTTGCAAAAAGTCGAATTTGCAAAAATTAAGGCATAATATGGTCAAAATATGATGGATGTATAGGATATAATGCATATATCGGAGATGGGAAATCTCAAATAACTATTCAATCTGAACAATATTCAGAATGGGTACAGCAGGATTCTTTTTTAAGGAGGATTAGTTTTATGAAAAGGAAAATTGTTTCCGTAGTATTGGCAGCCACAATGGCAATGACAATGCTTGCAGGATGCGGCTCAAGCGCATCAACAGACACAGCAGCAACAGGTGATGCAGGTGCAGCAGCATCAACAGAGTCAGCAGGCGGCGCAGCAGCATCAACAGAGGCAGCTGCAGGCGCAGATGTTGCATCTGAAGATGAGAATACACTTTCTGTATATGCATGGGATGCAAGCTTTAATATTCCTGCACTTCAGGCAGCAGCAGATGATTACACAAAGAACGTAAATCCTGATTTCAAGCTCAATATCATCGAGCAGTCACAGTCATCAGATGTTGAGAACGCTGTAACTCTTGCAGCATCAGCAGGTGATTATTCTACACTTCCTGATATCGTTCTTTTCCAGGATCATTACATCCAGAAGTATGTTACAGATTATCCGGATGCATGGAAGGATGTAAACGATGCAGAGATCAACTGGGATGATTTCTCACAGGAAAAACTTTCATATTCGACCATCAACGGCGTTCACTATGGTGTTCCGGTTGATAACGGTACAGTAATTTTCGCTTACAGAACAGATGTCCTTGAAGAGGCAGGTTACACAATCGATGATGTAACAGGCATCACATGGGATAAGTGGGTTGAGATCGGTAAGAATGTTTACGACAAGACCGGTAAATACCTTATGTCAATGGACGGTGATGGAAATGACCTTCCTTACATGATGCTTCAGGCTGAAGGCGATGCACAGTTCAAGGATGGAGTTCCGAACATCGCAAACAACGAGAACTTAAAGAAGATCGTTCAGGTTATCAAGGATGCAGTTGATGCAAAAGCTCTTTATCTTGCAAATGACTGGTCAGATTACACAGATCAGACGATCGTTGGCGACATGGTTGCAGGTGTAATGAACGGTAACTGGATCATTCCTACAATTAAGCAGGTAGATGCTAACTCAGGTAAGTGGGAGATCACTTCAATGCCTACACTTAACGGCGGCGAGGGTTATGCTTCAAACGGTGGTTCTTCACTTTACATCACAGGTAACTGCAAGAACGTTGACCTTGCTAAGGATTTCCTTGCAAAGACCTTCGGCGGCAGCACAGAGACTTATGATGCAGCACTTACAAACGGTGGCGTTATCACAACATGCATCTCTGCAGGTAAGTCAGATGTTTACAGCGCAGGCGTTGAGTACTTCAATGATCAGCCTATCTACTCAAAGATAGTTGAGATGGGTGCAAGCGTTCCTACAGTTGAGCAGAACGATTATCACTATCGTGCACGTTCATTCGTAGCAGCTGCTATCATCAATGTTATCAACGGTTCTGACATTGATTCTGAGCTTCAGAATGCTGAGGATCAGCTCAAGTTTGAGATGGGAATCGAATAATTCAATAAAGAATTTATTGAGGCGGGGAATCGGAAAATTTCCGGTTCCCCCTTTTTAACTAAAATTGAGGGGTTTATTTATCTCTTAGCTTTTGGCTTTGGAGTTAAATTGACCGGAAGATAGAAGCTAAAAGATAAATAAACGAGATCAAAATCTAAGGAGGACAATATCTTGAATAAGAAGAAAGGATTATCAGTTACAGCAAAGCAGCATTTCGCCGGCTGGGCATTTTTAACGCCTGCGAGCCTCTTAATATTTATACTGAGCTTTTACCCGATGTTTCAGGCACTGCTCACATCATTTAAGACAGGTTCCAGTGCAAATATGAAGTGGGCTGCACCACTCTTTAATTATAAGAGAATGTTTGCAGATAAGCTTTTCATGAGATCGGTGGGGAATACATTCCTTTACCTCATAATCCAGGTTCCGATCATGCTTATTCTTGCTATACTTCTGGCACAGATATTGAATAATAAAGACTTAAAATTCAAGGGACTTTTCAGAACAATGGTATTCCTTCCCTGTGCAACATCGCTTGTTTCATATGCGTTGATCTTTAAGTCACTTTTTGCAACACAGGGTCTTATAAATCAGATCTTGCAGACGATCGGTATCACACATGAGAATATCAATTTCCTGGGAACGCCGGGAACGGCAAAAGCGGTCATAATCCTGGCGCTGCTATGGAGGTGGACAGGATACAACATGGTATTTTATCTGGCAGGCCTGCAGAATATAGAATATCAGGTTTACGAGGCAGCAAAGATAGACGGGGCAAACGGCTGGCAGACATTCTGGAGGATAACGGTACCGCTTCTTAAACCCACGATCATAATGACATTCATTATGTCAATAAACGGTACATTACAGCTCTTTGATGAGTCTGTTAACCTGACAAACGGTGGCCCTGCAAACTCGACCATTACAATGTCTCACTATATTTACAATAACTCCTTCGGAGAAGGTGTTGCGAACTTCGGATATGCATCCGCAATGTCATTCTTCGTATTTATACTGGTAGCAATCCTTGCATTCATCAATCTGAAAGTAGGTGATACACGTGACTAAGAAAAATCATTCTGCAATACAGAGAAGACTTATACCAAGCTATATATTTTTGATAATCGTATCTTTTATTTCGGTTTTTCCATTCTATTGGATGATATCGGCAGCAACTAATACTACTGTAGAAGTTGCTACCGGTAAGATCACCATCGGTATCCATGCCCTGGAGAACTTTACCCACCTTCTCCAGGCGCAGGACCTTTGGAGGACAATGGGTAATTCATTCCTTTATTCGATCGTTCAGACAATACTCTGCCTTGTGATCTGCTCACTCGCAGGTTATGGTTTTGAGCTTTATCATGATTCCGGAAAGGATAAACTCTTTGCAATACTTCTTCTTGCAATGATGATCCCCGGAGTTGC
>JAIKZC010000039.1 GCA_024682575.1 Lachnospiraceae bacterium
GGAATTATGGCGATAATAAGTGAAAATCTTGTGCCATAAAGCATGCGGAGAAAAACGTCTCTTCCAAGTTCATCCGTACCAAGCAGATGTCCTGATCCCGGCATCTGCAGCCTTGAAAGAAGATCCTGTCTTTCCACATCATAAGGCGTCAGAAATGGCGCAAAAACAGCCAGAAGTGCGACTATCAGGATTATCCCCATCGATATGACCACTATTTTATTGTGAAAAAGTGTCTTTGCCATATTTACACTCTAAGCCTCGGATCTATGCATACATTTACGATATCTGCGATTATGTTTCCAACTGAGATGACCAGCGCTGAAAAAAGAACTGTCCCCTGAAGGAGAGGCATGTCTCTTGTCTGCACAGCTGTCAGGGCAAGTTTTCCAAGTCCTGCGATACCAAAAACACTCTCAGTGATAACTGCACCGGAAAGCATTCCGGAAAGCTGCATCGCAAGCATGGTAATAACCGGAACCATCGCATTTTTCAGACCATGTGTCAATAAAGCCTGCCTTGAACTTAGCCCCTTTGCTCTGGCAGTATCAAGATATGCCTGTCCGAATTGTTCCATAAGACTTGATCTTGTAAGTCTTGCTACGCTTCCTGCGCTGTTCCATCCAAGCGAGATGGCAGGCAATATGAGAGACAGAAAACTGCCATCGTATGAGAGCGGTAATAACGAAAGTTTGAAATAAAAAAGATACTGCAGGAAAAGTGCCACCATAAAGACAGGTACCGAAACCCCCAGAAGGGATACTCCTCTGAAAAGATAGTCCGGCAGCCTGTCATGATGCATGGCAGATATCACGCCCGCAGCGATCCCAAAAATCCATGCAAAAGAAGCTGCAAGAACTGTTAGTTTTATGGTATTCGGGAAGACATCAAGAACCAGTGTAAGAACCGGCCTCTTCATAAAATAGCTTTCTCCGAGGTCGCCCCTTACCGCTCCCGACAGATATAAGAGGAACTGTTCCGGCATCGATTTATCAAGATTCATCGATGCCGTCAGTCTTTCTATAGTCTCTTTATTAACATGATCGTTAAGGAGAACTGCAACCGGATTTCCTGGTATTATCCTCAAAACTACAAAGATAAGCGCCATAACTCCCAGAAGAACCAGCACAACTCCGAGGAATCGTCTGATATAACCCCTCATTTACTTTAATGTCACTCCTTTGAAATATATATCACTCCAGCCTGCCCACTGAGGCACGAAGGATTCTACCCGGTCACTTTTAACAAAAAGATGCTTTAATGAATACATCGGAACCCATACGGCATCTTCCTCTACAAGTTTCTTTTCGATAGCTGCATATTCGGCTGCTCTTTTATCAGGATCTACGATACCTCTTGCAGCTGCAACACGTGCTATAGTTTCCTCATCCTGATAATTATCAGATCTGATCAGTGTATTATCCTTATTTCCAAAGAAAGTATAGATAACATTGTCCGGATCGTTGTAATCAAGAGTCCACATCGCCATGAATGTAGGCATTTTACCACTGTTTCTAAGCTCCAGCCAGCTTGCGTGATCATAATTCTTGAGCGTTGCATTTATTCCCACATCGTTAAGATTCTGGGCAATTATCTGCACAACATTCTTAACCGCATCAGTTGAATCTGAATCAACAGAGATCTCAAGATCAAAACCATCTGCATAACCGGCTTCTGATAAAAGTGCCTTTGCAGCATCGGGGTCGTATTTAAGCCATCCCTGATTGGCATCACTGTAATAAAGACATCCTGAAGGAAGTGCACCATCTTCAAGTTTGCCATCGCCATTGTAAATAGAATCCAGTATTGACTGGCGATCAACAGCCATCTGTATAGCTTTTCTTACTTTAACATCATCAAGCGGCTTAATTCCCTCATTGAACATAAGGTAACTAAGGCCAAGACGATTGATTTCTACGATATTATCTTTATATTTTGTCTTATATGTAGACTCGGCAATCGCTGAATCAACCATCAAAAGATCTATGATATCAATATCGCCCTTCTGAAAAGCCATATCCATAGTTGATCCATCCATTACACTTATCTTAACATTTTTTACAGAAGGTTCTTCACCCCAGTAACGTGTATTATACTTAAAACTAAGACTTGATCCTCTCTCCCATGAAGTTACAACATATGGGCCTGTTCCAAGTGTCTTTTCTGGAACTACGCCAAAATCGTCGCCGGCTTCCGTCACTATGGATTTTGAAAGAATACTTGTGGAAGGAGTTGCAAGCTGTGCAAGAAATGCAGAAAAAGGCTCTGAAAGAGTAATTGTCAAATGCGTATCATCAATAACTTTAATGCCAGTCAGTTCCTCTGCTTTTCCATCCAGAAGATCCTGGGCACCCTCAATAGACATGGCATAGTCAGTCTGTTCACTTTCCGGTAGTGTGAGTATACGCTCAAATGTAAATTTAACATCCTCGGCAGTAAGAGGTGTACCATCTGAAAATACTACACCGTCACGAAGAGTAATGTCATATGTAAGACCGTCATCAGAAATGGAATAATCCTCGGCAAGACTATTCTTAATACTTGTGGATCCGTCATCATTTACAGCGACTTCAAAAAGAGTGTCAAAAACATTCATTGGCACCAGATAATCGTTGGTTGTTTTATGGACATCCATGCTTACGATATCCGCCTTCATTGCAAGATTAAGGCTGTCATTTTTACCTTTTGCCGTGCCGCCGCATGCCGTTGTTGATAAAACAGCCATTGTCAAAACAGCTGCGGTTAATATCTTTTTAATATTTTTCACGCTTCATCCCCCTTTTTATAACAAACTGCGCCAATACATTATTATCAATTATATCATAGGGATAAATTGTATTTTGACCTTTGTTTAGTGCATAATATCAGAGGAAAATCCGCTTAATATCTATTTGTTGAAAAAGAAGGTTGATTTTGCTATGATGTGATAGGAATTCTTCTTATTATCAGTATTTAAGAAAGGATATTATTCATGCTCAAGACCGGTATGCATATATTGGGAACTGTATATAGAAATCCTGATGATCTGCCTTTTGATGGATTTATGAAGTTAAAAAATGCCGGTTTCGATACAGTCGATTTTAATTTCGAAATTTTTTCCGAGTATGACTCTCTTATATCTACTGACGGAAGCTGCTTCTATGACAGAAGTCTTGATGAGCTTAAGAGTTTTTTTGAGCCTTACAGGCGTGCTGCTTCCGACTGTTCTTTAGAGCTTTTTCAGGCTCATGCCCCTTTTCACGATTATCCGGAAGGAAATAAAGAAGCTTTCAGTCATCTTCTTGAGGCGACTAAAAAAGTCATTCAACTTGCAGGATGGATGGGAATCCCATATCTGGTCATTCATCCTTTTGTTTTAAAAGATCCAAAGGATAAAGCACGTGAAAAAGTCATCAATACAGCTTATTTTTCAAAGCTTATTCCGGATGCAAAAAAGGCAGGCGTAACGATCTGTCTCGAGAATCTCTTTGTCAATTGCGCCGGTATAATAAGGGAAGGGATATGTGCAAACCCCTATGAAGCTGTTCTTTATATCGATGAATTAAATCATGAAGCCGGGGAAGAGCGTTTCGGATTTTGTTTTGATATAGGGCACGCGGCTATGCTTGGCAGTAATATACACCAGTTTCTGATCATGCTGGGTTCCAGGCTCAAAGTCCTGCACTTACATGAAAATGACACTGTCTCGGATATTCACGGAATTCCCTATACCCACCCCAGATATTGGAGCGGAAAACCAACTACCGACTGGGAGGCACTCATTTCAGGTCTTAGGGATATCCATTATGACGGTTCCTTGAATTTTGAAAGCGGTTCATCCCTTTATACTGCTCCTGAAGAACTCGGAGATGCAGTCAGAACCTTTACTCACGAAATAGGAGTTTATCTTTCAAGGAGTATTGCCGGATATAATTTTAACTAAATTCAATATAATATT
Organism: Lachnospiraceae bacterium; assembly: GCA_024682575.1. Classification (GTDB taxonomy): domain Bacteria; phylum Bacillota; class Clostridia; order Lachnospirales; family Lachnospiraceae; genus NK4A144. The sequence continues at coordinate 3,935 of JAIKZC010000039.1, forward strand.
TTTATGATCGGAGGAAAAAATGGGAATAGTAATTAAAGATGCTTTAACCGTTTTATGCGAAAACGGCATCGACAAAATTGCAAAACACAGCATTTATATTGACGGCGAAAATATCGTCGGAATAGATCAAAAACCTGAGGGTTTCACTGAGGATACAGTTATTGACGGAAAGGACAGATTCGTTATTCCGGGTCTTATAAATGCCCATACTCATACTTATATGTCCATGATGCGCAACTGCGCTGATGACCTTTCTTTCATGGACTGGCTCTTTAAGACTGTTAACCCGATAGAGGACAGACTTGAAGGTGATGATGCTTACTGGGGCTCACTTTTAGGACAGATTGAAATGATCAAGTCCGGAACAACCTGCTTTAACGACCAGCAGATGAATATCCACAAAACAACCCGTGCCGTTAAGGAAAGCGGTATGAGAGCTACTATCTGCCGTGGTCTTGTAGGCGATAAATATGATAAATCCGACAAACGATTAAATGAAGCTTTAGAGGAAATGGAGGATGGAAAGGACTGTGACCGTCTCGGATTTTTCTTCGGTCCTCACGCTCCTTATACCTGCAGCCCTGAATACTTAAAAATGTGCGCAGATGTTGCTAAGGAAAAAGGATACGGAATCCATATCCATCTTTCCGAGTCAGCAACAGAGAGCGAAAATATGATGAAAGATCACAACTGCACCCCTATCGAATATGCCAGAGATGCAGGCGTTTTTGAGGTTCCGACCATCGCAGCCCACTGCGTTCAGGTAACTCCTTCAGATATTGAGATACTTAAAAAATATAATGTAAGTGTTGTTACAAATCCTGCTTCCAATATGAAACTCGGAAACGGATTTGCCCCAATTCCTGAAATGATGGCAGCCGGCGTAAATGTATGTCTCGGAACCGATGGAGCAGCTTCCAATAACGGCCAGAACATGTTCCGCGAGATGTCATTCCTTTCGCTCATACACAAAGGAACTCACAAGACACCTCAGTGCATCAGTGCAAGAGAAACCTTTGCAATCGCAACCAGAAACGGTGCACAGGCTCTCGGACTTGCCGATAAGACAGGAACTATCGAAGTCGGTAAGAAGGCCGACCTCGCTATCCTCAGACTTGACGTGCCTTCAATGATGCCGAATAATAACCTTCTCGCAGCTCTCTGCTACTCTGCAAACGGCTCAGAGACAGATACGGTTATCATCAATGGCCAGATCGTTATGCAGAACCGCGAGATAAAGACCGTAGATGAGGAACGCGTTTACTATGAGATCAGAAAGATCTGCTCAAGACTTGGTCTCGACAAAAAAGAGTATTGATTATTTTAGAATATATAGATATACAGCTCATAAGGAGAAAAAAATGGCAAGTGAAATCAAAGACATTAACCTCGCAGAATCCGGTTTAAGGAAAATTGAATGGGTACGCCGCAATTGTTCCCTTCTTTCCATGCTTCATGACGAATTCGAAAAGACAAAGCCCTTCGCAGGCAAGAAAATAGCTCTTTCCGTACACCTTGAAGCTAAGACCGCTTTTCTCTGCCTTACTCTTAAAGCCGGCGGTGCAGAAATGTACGTTACAGGTTCAAATCCTCTTTCAACCCAGGATGACGTTGCCGCTGCCCTCGTCCATGAAGGCCTTGAGGTACACGCATGGCACGGAACTACTGATGAGGAATATATGAGCCACATCAGGGCAGTCCTTTCACCAGGTCCCGATATCATCATCGATGACGGCGGAGACCTTGTCCACATGATGCACACCGAACTTCAGGATCTTATCCCCGGCGTTATCGGAGGATGCGAAGAGACTACTACAGGTATCATCCGTCTCGAAGCAATGAACAGAGAAGGCAAACTTAAATTCCCTATGGTTCGCGTTAATAATGCCATGATGAAGCATTTCTTCGATAACCGTTACGGTACAGG
>JAIKZC010000060.1 GCA_024682575.1 Lachnospiraceae bacterium
AGGGAAGCAGAGCGCTTAAGGGCTTCGCTGGATATGGCTAAGGCAGATGGATTTAATAAATTTATCCTTTTCCTGCACTATCCTCCAACTAACATATTGCAGACGGACAGTATTTTTACGAAGATTGCTGAGGATTATGGAGCAGAGCAGGTAATATATGCCCATTGTCATGGTGAAAAGAGGTTTAATGACAGCATAAGGGGAAGAAAATGCGGAATAGATTACTCGCTTGTTTCCGGTGACTGTCTTAGATGGAAACCCCTGAGGATATTATAAAGAGGAGATTGATTAAATCTAAAAAATATATAAATAGCCTTATATTATCGACTTTTATACAATTTTGCCCATTGATAGGCTGTATAATTTAATTAACAGGGAAACAGGCTTTTATACTGCTTATGTGAGGTTGTGTATGGGTAAAATGAAAAAAAGGGAATCAAAGGACAATCTGAAACCGGAGATCGGATTGTTGGACAGTATCAAAACCAAGCTTATTTTTATAATGGTTTCATTGATCGTTGTGTCACTTGCGATCGCTGTTTCGATAAGCTATGTGACATCTACGACTAAGGCAAAAAATGATGCCCTTGAGCTTTTAGACTCGAATGCCAATTTTGTAGAGTCAAAGTTTGCGGACATCATTGATAAGAATGTGATTGCGCTGGAAAGTTTTGCAACTGCGCCAAGTACTGTAACCTATATAAATTCATATGGGACTGAGGATGCAGCCATACCTGATGATGTGATGCTTGCACAGATGGATGCCATCAATACAAATATTGATGATGGCAACACCAGCTGCATTTTGTCTATGGTAACGGGAGATCAGGTCTTAAGGACTGATCGCGGTGAGACAAAAAATGTAGCTGACAGAGACTATTTTAAGAAATGTGTTTCAACAAAAGATGTTACTGTTTCGGATATCCTTACTGATAAGGAAGATGATGAAAGACTTGCCATAATAATCGTTCCTGTATTTGATGATAAGACAGGTGAGATGATCGGCACGATACAGAGAAGTATCAATCTTAATGTACTGCATGACTTTCTTTCGGAAAACGTGTCGGATGGCTTTATAGCTGATAGCCAGGGAATTGTTGCAGCACATGCGAAGCATGAAATACATGCCACGGATGAACCGGAGGATCTAAGCTATGCACAGTTTATGAGTTCTACGGATACAGCGGGTTATTATAAGACAAACTCTAAAGGCTATCTGGAATATATATCCTGGATCAGGGAACCTGTAACGGGATATACGGTAGCGGTATTAAAAACTCAGAGTGAAATAATGGGTCCTGCGGTCAGATCAGCTGTTACCGTCGTTATTATAGGGCTGATATTGATGCTGATAGCAATGGTACTTTCATTTATTTTCTCTAAGAGCTTCACTGAGCCAATAGAGGCTGTAGCAAGATCTCTGATAGCATTGTCAGACGGAAGATTCGTTCTGGTTGAAAAGCATGCAGCCAGAAAGGATGAGTTCGGAGCTATAGCGAATGCTACAAATACGCTTATTTCAAAGCTTGAAAGTATTGTTGCCAATATAAAAAGTTCTTCGGAAGAGGTGAATTCATCCTCCGAGGAATTGTCTCAGATGGCAGATCAGATTTCGCAAACTGCAGATGGCGTTTCAAATGCAATTCAGGATGTTTCGGCAGGTGCAACACAGCAGGCTGAAGAGATCCAGGATGCAAATCAGAGCGTAGCCGATATCGGAAAAGCGGTCGAAGAGGTAAAGAGTTCTGCTACGGAGCTTTCGGAAACAACGGACAGAATGAAAGAGGCTTCGGAAATTTCCGGAGAATCGCTGGTATCGCTTAGAGATTCCTCTGCAGAAATGACTGAAAAGATAAATGAGATTTCAAGAACTATCCAGGCAACACAAAATGCAGTTGACAATATCAGTGAGAAGGTTGAGGGTATCACCTCCATAGCTACTCAGACAAATCTGCTCTCGCTTAATGCAAGTATTGAGGCTGCAAGAGCGGGAGAGGCCGGTAAGGGTTTTGCGGTCGTTGCGGAAGAAATAGGAAAACTGGCTGAGGATTCAAGACAGATGGCCGGTGATATAAGGAAAGAGATGGATGCTCTTTTAGAACAGTCAAATGCAGCTGTTCTAGCAGCAGAGGATGTTAAGAAAGGAAATGACGACCAGCAGGTTGCCTTGGAAGAGACTCTTAAATCAGTCAATGGAATGCTTTCTGACATTGAGTCCACTGTTGGCGGAGTGGAAAATATTTCCAGAGGCGCGGATACCTGCGAAAGATCCAAGGATACAGTAGTTGATACAATGAGTGCTCTCTCGGCTATTTCAGAAGAAAATGCAGCTTCTTCCGAGCAGACCGGATCATCTATGGAGGAGCTTTCTGC
>JAIKZC010000067.1 GCA_024682575.1 Lachnospiraceae bacterium
CCATGGTTTCTAAAATTCCTCCTTCATTGGATCTGACGAACTTCGACTGCTGTTCTGCATGCCCGCCATGAAAACAGCTCCTATTGTTTACAATCGAATCGTGAAATCTTTAACGTCATTTTTTTCACAATCCTTTTTATGCATCCAATTTTAGAAGTTTGTCTATTTTTTATCAATGACTAAAATGAACTACAATTAGTGCATTTAAACTATCAATCACTCTGATATAATTAAAATAAAAGAATCAATAGCATCAAAAAACTATGGGTTTTTGTTATTTCCTGTTACGTTGTTCGGTTTATCTGTTTCCAACGAGGGACGCTCTCGCTGCAAAAGAAAAATCGCAGCGGTACTAGTTCCGCAAAGAACGCGGAACTAGGACCGGCGTTTTTCATGACCCCTCTTTTGGAAACAGATAAACCGAACAACTTGAGCTTTCATTAACAGTCATTTTCATCGAAAAAACAATAATGTCAGTTTAAGCTGCGAACCTCAAATGTTCCTAAAGAGGATTGTGCGAGACGCCAGCACTTATGCCGCGTTTTTTTGCGGCATTACGTACTGCTGCGTCGGAGCCCAAAGCGAGAGCGTTCCTCGTAGGAACTTTGAGGCGAACAGCGTAACAGGCGAAGCCTATAAACAAAAACCTATAGTTTCCTAAACATTGACAAAAGTTTAGTATTCCTTACAATATCTATAGATTTTTGCTGCAAAGCATCAAAAATCTATACGAATATACTTATAACGATCAGGAGAAATCAGAAATGACCTTAAATCAGCTTTTATTTTTTAAGGAAGCAGCAATGCATCAGCATTTTAACCGTGCAGCAGAAGCACTTAATATTTCAGAGCCCTCTCTTTCGCGCTCTATAAGCAGCCTAGAACACGAGCTCGGGGTTGTACTTTTCGAAAAGAAAGGGCGTAATGTTATACTTACCACTACAGGCTCAGTATTTCTTGAGTATGTCAATAAAATTCTTGATGATATCGAAACTGCAAAAGATAAAATGCGCGAGTATGCAGTCGGAGGAGGCCATATTAATATTGCTTATGTCGCACCACTCGCAAAAAAATTCATACCGGAAACAGTAAGATCTTTCCTTAGTGATAAACAGAATAAAAATGTCGTTTTCAATTTCTCACAAAATGCTTCCGTTGATAATATCGCCGGATTAAAGAAGGGAATCTTCGACATAGCCTTTGGTTCTTTTATAGAAGATGAAAAGGACATAAACTTTATTCCGGTTCTTGAACAGGAAATGGTCGTTATAATGCCTTCTGATCACCCGCTTGCGGATGCAGAAAGCTTTGACCTTAATGCTTTTAACGATTACCCTCTTCTAAGCTATGACTCCAGCTCAGGACTCGGAAAACGTACCAGAAAATTTTTCCGCACCTATGACCTGCATCCGAATGTTGTATGTGAGTCTCCCGATGAAGAAGGAATAGCAGCGCTTGTAGCAGAGGGATTTGGAATTGCACTTGTAGTTGATGTAAATGCCATTCATCGGAATGACATTATTATAAAGAAAATTTCCGATGGAATCAGTGTTATCCATACAGTTTACATGTGTTATTTAAAAGAAAGATATCATATACCGGTCGTACAGCGATTAATTAAATTTATCGAAAATAAAAATAATACGGATTGACAAAAAAATGTATACATGATAAATTCAGAATATCATAGTGCCCGCTATGAATTTCAGCTCCATGATTTTTTTATGAACAGGAGCAATCTAAATGAAAAATAAATACAAGCATATTTTTGAGCCATTCACTGTTAAACGCATGACCTTAAAGAATCGTATCTGCATGAATCCTATGGGTACGAACTATGGTGAGCAGACCGGTGAAATGAGCTTTCTTCACATTCATTACTATGAGCAGCGTGCCAAAGGCGGCACAGGTCTTCTCACAGTTGAGAATGTCAGTGTTGACGATCCCATGGGTTCAAACGGAACAACTCAGTTAAGACTCGATAAGGATAACTATATCCCGAGACTTTTTAAGCTGTGTGAAACTGTACATAAGCATGGTGCATGCATCTCGATCCAGCTTAACCACGCCGGTGCATCTGCAAAACAGGAGCGTATCGGTGCACAGCCTGTATCTGCTTCAAACATTCCTTCAAAGACAGGCGGAGAGATTCCCCGTCCTCTTGAAAAGGAAGAAATCTACGCTATTGTAAAGAAATTCGGTGAAGCTGCAAAACGTGCACAGACTTCAGGTTTTGATGCAGTTGAGATCCACGCAGGTCATTCTTACCTTATTAGCCAGTTCCTTTCACCTATTACAAACAAGAGAACTGACGAATTCGGCGGAAGCCCTGAGAACCGTGCGCGTCTTGCAAAACTTATTATCGAAGAAGTAAGAAAGCAGGTAGGTCCTTTCTTCCCTATTTTCGTTCGTGTAAGTGCCGATGAGTTCCTTGAGGGCGGAAACACACTCGATGACTGCCTTGATTATCTGCAGTATTTCGAGAAAGAAGTCGATGTATTCGACGTTTCCTGCGCACTGAACGATTCCGTTCATTACCAGATCGATGCAAATTACATGCCTGACGGCTGGAGATCATATATGGCCAAGGCTGTAAAAGAAAGATACAACAAACCTTGTATAACAATGGGTAACATCAGAGATCCCCAGGTTGCTGAGGATATCCTTGCCCGCGGTGATGCAGACCTTATAGGTATGGGACGTGGACTTATAGCTGACCCTGACTGGGTAAATAAGGTTGAATGGGGTCACGAAGACGATATCCGTAAGTGCATCTCCTGTAACGTTGGATGTGCAGGCCACAGGATCGGACTCAACCAGCCTATCAGATGTACTGTAAATCCTGCTGTAAACAGCGGTGAGGATTATGCCAAGGATAAAGTTAAAAAGCCTTGCAATGTAGTTGTTATAGGTGCAGGTACTGCCGGTCTTGAGGCTGCATGTACAGCTGCTGAAGTTGGCTGCACAACCATCCTTATTGAGAAAACAAACCAGCTCGGCGGACTTGCTTCGATCATTTCAAAGATCCCTGATAAGGCTCGTTTGGCAGCCTTCCCCAAGTACCTTATCAACAGAGCTTCCAAGCTTAGAAACCTCTTTATCTTAAAGAATACCGAGCCGACTATGGAACTCGTTCAGAGCTTTAACCCTGATATCATCGTTAACTCAACCGGTTCCACTCCTACTCTTCCTCCGATCAAGGGTCTCCTCGATCGTGTAGATAAGGAAGGCACAAAGGTAGCAACTGTTCTTAAGATGATCGAAAGAATGAACAGCTATCCCGAAAAGATGGATGGCAAAAAAGTCGTTGTAGTCGGCGGTGGTGCCGTTGGTCTCGATGTAATGGAATTCTTCACAGAAAAGGGTGCAGATGTTACCATCATCGAAATGCTTCCTGCCATCGGAAATGGTCTTGATCCTATCACAAAGTGCGATACCAATACCAAGATGAAGAAGTACAACGTAACCCAGATGACAAACACAGCTCTTCAGGAAGTTTGCGATGACAAATTCATCGTTAAAAACCCTCAGGGTGAGATCGTTGATGTACCTTTTGACTATGGTTTCATGTGCCTCGGTATGAGAGCTAATAATCCTGTTCTCCAGGATCTCGAGAATACCTTCGCAGACACAAATGTTGAAATCTACAACATCGGTGATTCAAGACGTGCACGTCGTATCATCGAGGGTACAGAGGAAGGACGTAATATTATCGAAGTTCTTAAGAAGCATGATTTTCTTGACTGAACAAAGACTTAATGATCAACCTTTTTAAGGCATCGTGAAGAAAGCTTTTCGGAATGCAAAAGATTTACAGCATTCCGAAAAGCTTTTTAAATTTTAAGCTTCTCTATTTTCATTTCTATTCACTGATTGACGAAAACTCCCTATCCAATTATACTAACTTATCGAAAGGATTAATTTAACATGCGATTATTTAAGATTAAAAATACAAAAAGTTTTATGTCTCATCTTTTCCTCAAGGACACTTTTGATGAGTTAAATCTAATTAATGCAAGCATAAAAACTTTCTGCACATATAACATTGATGGAAAATTCGAACGTAATTTTTTTAAGAATGACGAGAATTCTGAAGTAAATAACGATAGGATATATTGTAAATGGTCAGAATTAAAAGGAACTGCGACCAGCCTTATAAAAGGTCATAATACTCCTCTGTTTATGAAATTTATTTTCTCATCTAACTTAAGTATAATTGGAGAAGATCTGAACGACGATACAGTGGAATCACTGACTCTGACTGTAAAATTTGATGAGAATGGTCTGACACTCACGTCTGCAGTTAATCGAAAAAATTTTTCCCTGGATAAAAGCATAGATGCAGCATGGGACAAAAAAACAGAGGAGCTGCTCATCGCAGCCTCTCTGAATTTTGATGAAGAGTAAATATTAAAGTTTGATATTCTTAAGTAAATCTCCAAGTGAAGTTGTTACAGCCTCAGTCTTTGGAAGCTCAAAGTTTTCCTCCTCAGGTTCAACAGCTTCATTAAGAGCCTTTATGGAAAGTGAGATCTTTCCGTCTTTTATTCCTATTACCTTTACCCTGACTTCCTGATCAGGCTTAAGTGCTTCCTTCGGATGTCCGATCCTCTTCTCCGAGATCTGTGAAATATGAACGAGACCACTGATCCCATCACCAAGATCGATAAATGCTCCATAAGGCTGAAGACTTTCTACTTTGCCTTCACATACCATTCCTGTCTGGATCTTTGCAAGCTTCTCCTCATGTTCTTTCTGCTTTGCTTCCTTAAGTATTGCCTTAGCTGAAAGTACAAGACGCTTTTTATGAGAATCTGCTGTGATAACTCTCACATCAAGTTCTTTTCCAAGCCATTCATCAAGATTTTCAACGAATTCCAGTGAAATCTGAGATGCAGGAATAAAACCTCTTATATTTTCTACATATGCAATAAGACCACCGTTTACCATTCCGCCTATCTTAACGCGGATAGTCTCCTTGCTGTCAAGCAGCTCTTTCATATGCTGCCAGGCCATATTATCTTCAGCCTGCTCCTCATTCTCAACCTTACCGGTCATTACGTCGCCCTCGTCAAGCTTCTTAAATGATGCTTCGAGCTCCTCCTTGTAATCATCCATTGTTTCTGCCATTTTTACTCTCCTCTTTTTATTATAAATTTAATAAATTACAAATTTTACAACCTGTCAGGCTCCCAGCAGGAAATACACAGCCAGGGAACTTATCAAAAATACCATCGAAGTTGAAGTGATGAATATACGCATCCAAACGCCGGAATTCTGCCTGTTAAGACCAATAAACAATGCATTCGGCACTAAAAGATATGCTATATACCTGAAATCCTGTGAACTAAAATTAGGAATGCTCAAACAAAGATTCAGGAAAAAAGCTATAGCTGTCAAATATAGAATACTCCAAAAAACGCGTATTTGCAAAGACATTGTAGTTTTTTTTGAAAATGTTACCCTAAAAACAGATATTATAGTCAGAAGCATTAGTAATGCTCCGGATATGAAGAGTATCCAGGCCGCATATATAATAAAACGGTTTGCATCTGCAAAGTTAAATTCACCGGTAAGAGACGTCTTGAGCCCTGCAAGAATGATATTATATTCATCAAAACTGTCTCCGTTTTTTATCATTGCTGCAAATGGAGTATTCGTATAAAGATCCGTAAATCTCGACAATACACTGCCATATATAAGTTCCTCTCCTACCTTAGGTGTATAATTGAGCGGAACACCGAATAAAAGCAGATTTCTCATTGGAAAAAACATTCCTATCGGAACAGATATTAAAGCAAAAACAAGATACTGCCTTAAATACTTGAAGAAATTCTTCTTTCCTCCAACGATCCAATTAATAATAAAGATCCAGGCAAGTGCCGGCGCAATCAATACGCCCGAAAGTTTTGTCATCATCGAAAGTCCCATGCACAGGGCTGTTTTGATGATATCAGGCCAGCTATTCTTGTTCTCCCATTTAAGAGCGTAATAACAAGTCATTATCATCAAAAGCGTGCAAAGGGTGTCATTATTGACCGAACCTGACAAGAGAATATATAACGGATGAAGCGCCGTCAATGCAAATGCTATCTCCAGTGACCTTCCCTCAAGCCTCATCAGCTTGAATATCCTGAGTGCAAATATTGCCAGTATCAGACAATATATCAGCGTAAGAACCTGTATATTTTCTGTGGCAGCAGTATATCCAAAGCCTATCATGGTATTAATTTTAAGCCAGATTGCCGCCGTTATATGATGAAATGCCGGCTGAAAAAAGCCCCATTTTTTTCTCGGATCAAAATCAGGCAGCGACCAGTGATCAAAAAACCATTCTATATAAGCTGCCTGCCCGATACCTTTTCCATTTTCAAAACCAATGACGTCATGCTGACGTTCCCAGGTCGGCGTATACGCTATATAAAAAGCATGAATTGCGATCGATGTGATAAGAGTAACAATTAATGAACCACTGACATTAATCTTTTTTTTGCGCAAAAAAAATAGGAATAGCACCACCGCAAGAAATAAAACAACAATTATTCCGATCTCCCTGCGCATCATGGCACTATTCCCCTTTAAAGCCGCTATGGCTCTCCCTTTCAGCTTTCATTAATATATTAAATATATCAATTTTAAGCTTCATGGTCAAGCCATAGAGAACATAGATTCACACAGTTCCTGTTAATTTCCGCTGCTTGCAACTGTCTGTGAGGAATCATCATACCAGTAAAGAAGCTGACCAACAACATTGCTGTAACTGACTGCTCCTTCAGGTATTCCGTTGATCACAAGATTTGTATCAATAAAATTCTGTGTAGTCTTTTTAACCGCTGCTGTCGAAATTACAGCATTGCTTTCAACCTTTTCCTCTGTTTCCTCAGTCATAAATACATTATCAGACTTAACAAGTGAAGATATAGAAACATGTGATTTATAGAGTTCTGTATTATCACCGCATGCTTCCTTAAAATCATTATTGATATAGTTTAAGACGCTTAAGTATCCACTGTATTGGAAAAACTTATCATCTGAATTTATGCAGGCGATATAGGCTATAAAATTCGCTTCATCTTCCTTCATAAAGCCCTTGGTATGTGCAAGTTCATGACATACAGTAGAAGGGAAATTCACAGTGGTCATGATCGCATTATAATTGGCTTCCATCGTGAACGGAAAATAATAACCCCTCATAGACTGCTGGCACATAAACTCCGAAAGCAGAAGTTTTTTGGGAAATGAATAAACTCCGGAAAATTCTGTCCACTCAGTTGATAAAGCCTGCATAGACTCGATTGCCTCTTCATTAAGATTTCCATTGTAAACAGGATTTCCATCTTCGTCCCTGTCAATTTCCTTTGCAAGCTGATTAGCCTGTGTTACTATAAAATCCCTTGTCGCTGCAAGTTCTTCAAAACCATACTTTCTAAAGCTTATATCTGATAAGTACTCTTCTTCAAGTCCACTGCTGTGATAAAGAATAAAGCAGCTTTCTGTCATTACAAACGAAACTACCAGAGCTATCATAACTGTTACCCTAAGAAAAGCTCCGCAAAATCTTTCCCTTACCTTTAATAATTTAAAGATGATTTTCAGGAATATGCAGATAAACGACAATGCTGACAGCAGGACTGCCAGTCCAAGCAGAAGTTCTCCGAGTGAAAAAGGAAAAAGATTTGAAAATACAGCCATGAATGACTGCCAAAATGGGAAAATATATTTTTTATGCCAGTCTGCGAAATCATCAGAAATCCAGGCAAGCAAATTTAATATCAATGTTAATGTTAAAAGCGAAAAAGCAATCGCCAAATATTTTTTATGCAACTTTATCATTTTAGTCATAGGCATCACCATATTTTCTAGCAGATTGTAAGTGTATAAACTTAAGTACAGTTAAATTTTACCAATTATCTATGTGATTCCTATGACTATTTGTAACTATTTTATAAACTTTGTGTAACAAGCATTCAAAAATTCTGTGTTTATTTCTTGAAAAGAAAGACACAAATACGATAATATGCTAAATTTAATCTATCTGATTTTATAAAAGATAAATATTATTGATAATTTTGGAGGTATAATTATGATTCGCCGCGCAGAAATAAGAGACATAGAAGGCCTGAAAAGACTGCTTCTTCAAGTCAATAACGTACACAACGCCGGGAGACCTGACATCTTCAGAAAAGACTGTATGAAGTATAATGATGAAGAATTGAAGGAAATATTAACAGATGATGAACGCCCTATTTTCGTATCAGTCGATAATGACGAATATGTCCAGGGATACTGCTTTTGTATAGTTGAGGATCATCATGGTGATAATAATCTGGTTGATATGAAAACGCTTTATATCGATGATCTATGTGTAGATGAAAATATACGAGGCAAACATATCGGTAAAAATATTTTTGAATTTGTAAAAGATTACGCAAAAAAAGAGGGATTTTATAATCTCACACTCAATGTATGGGCATTAAACGACAGTGCACATAAATTCTATGATTCTATGGGAATGCATATTCTCAAATACGGTATGGAATCTATATTATAAATATAAAAAAGGTGACAGCTTAAGTTTAATCCTAAGCTGTCACCTGAAAATATCAAATCCGCCATTTGATATTCAACGAGTCAATTTTTTCCGTAAGTTCTATGATATAATTTTTTGAAATTTCAATCTGCTTTTTTCCCATCTCAGTATTTGATAATCGTCGTAAACAACGCCTCAATATCCTTACCTGACCAATAAGTTTAATCTTATCAGATGCGTCTTCTATTTCCGCCTGAGATACATCGGTAAGGAATCGTTTAAGACTTCCATTATAAACGCGTTCTGAAAGTTCAAATGGCAATCCAAGAAAATCCTTAGACATTTCATGATCAAGCTCATTAAAGCCAATAAACGCATTATAAATAGATGCAAATTCAAAAATCGGATTTCCTGTACAGAGTGTATCCATGTCTATGAGCATAGGCTCACCCTCGACAACCATAACATTTTTTGTATGATAATCACCATGAAGCAGGTTGTTATCGTCCGGAATTTTTTCAACCAGACTTCTCAGTTTTTTCCAGGTTTTATTTGGAAGCTGACCCTCCAGGAAACCTACCCAGCCAAGCGCCCTCTTCTTCATATTAGGAATATCATCATCCTTAAGACTTATAGAATGAATTTTTTTCAAAAGGTCCACAAAGATATCAATGTATTTTTCAACATTGTCAGGATCCTCGGAAATAATAGCAGATAATGACTTTGATTCCAATAGCTCAAATACAGAACCGTATCCCTCACCAACTCTGACAACATCATAAGATATCGCCGTAGGTACCCCAAGTACAAAGGCTTTTTTTGCGAGCTCTCTCTCTTTTTTTATATCATCTAAAGCCTCGGGATTATTATAAACCTTTACAATTGTATCCCCGTTTATTCGGTAGACATTTCCGTTTGAACCCGAACCTATTATTTCACAACCTGTTACATCAATGGTTCTGTATGCTTTTTCAACTTCCATGATCTCATCAAATCCTGTCATTGAAAAAATCTCATATACTTCTGAACTTACATTGATAACTTTGATCTTGCCGCGTTTTTTTTGCAATCTCAATAATATTCTTAGTCCGGCACTCGATATATATTTCAAATCCTTCATATCAATAATTATCTTGCCACGCGGATATTCTTCGCAGATATTATTTAATTCCTTTTCAATTTCTGCAGCATTGTCTGTGTTCACCCTCTCACAGAAAGTGATATTGACCATTTGGTTTACGGATTTCGCACTAAGATTTGCCATAATTCACCCCCATAAATTAAGCTAACCTCATTATTTTAACTAAAATTATTTAGATTCCGTATTAAAAAATCATCAGATATATCTGTTATTTATCAGACTTGTCTTTATTCATTTTTGATATTTCATAGTCTGTATTTCGAACATGTTTCTGAACATCTTCGAGAATTTTACGGTTTGAAGCAACCGTATCAGCCATAATTCCCATTAACCAGGTAATAAAGCCGAGCATAAGCAATGTACTGGCAAGGATCAAACTCTGTACGTGTCCCATAGCATCATGCATTGCCATAAATACCAGGAAACGAATTCCAAGCACCATACCGATAAGAAATGGTACCATTCCGATTATCATGAAAGATGTAAGAGGTCTGTACATAACATAACTCCTGAGAATTGTTATAATAGACTTCTTAATATAACCTGTCATGCTGCTGAAAAGTCTGCTTGGTCTGAGCTCTCGATTTGTCCTGATAGGAACAGATGTCATTGGTATCCTGTTTCTGCCTGCCTGTACAATAGTTTC
>JAIKZC010000115.1 GCA_024682575.1 Lachnospiraceae bacterium
TTAAAATCGTTGTAGCCGAACTGCTTAACCAATTCGCAGTCCCCGTTCTCATGCATTAAAGCGATATCCGGAAGCGGCATCCCATTGAAGGTATTGTTCTTTACCATTGAATAGATCGCCATATCTTCAAATATGAGCGTATCCCCGATCTCAGGCATTTTGTCAAAACTGTAATCACCTATCACATCACCGGCAAGACAGGTTCTCGAAGCAAGCCTGCAGGTGAATTTCTTTTCACCGGGCTCTCCACCGTCTCTGAGAGGCGGACGATAGGGCATTTCGAGTACATCCGGCATATGGCAGGCTGCAGATGCGTCAAGTATAAGTATCGGCATAGTATTATCCACTATGTCCATGACTTTGGTGTAGAGATAGCCTGCATCAAGTGCAATAGCCTCTCCCGGCTCGAGATAAACCTCGAGATCATATTCATCCATCAGATGCCTGATAGTTTTTTCGAGCAGCTCGATATTGTAGCTGTCTTTGCTGATATGATGTCCGCCGCCTAAATTTATCCATTTTGCCTCTTTAAGATAAGACGAAAAACGGCTTTCCACCGCCTTTACGGTCTCAGCCAAAGGCTCTGCCCCCTGCTCGCAGAGAGTGTGAAAATGGATTCCCTCTACTCCCTTGGGCAGATGCTCCGGCATATCGGCAAGCCTTATTCCAAGCCTTGACCCCGGCGCACAGGGATCATAAATTTCATGCCCCTCCTGCGTCGAAAATTCCGGATTTATCCTTAAACCTACGCTTACCTGCGCATTTTCCCATGTTCTTCTATGTACTTCCAGCTGGCGCAGAGAGTTAAAGGAAATATGATCGCAGATCTTTACGATCTCCTTCATCTCACTCTCTGTAAAGGCCGGGCAGAAAACATGATTTTCTCCGCCCATTTCCTCATGCGCAAGCCTTGCCTCAAATAAGCCGCTGGCTGTCGCACCGGAAATGTATTTATTTATCAGCGGATATAGCTTAAACATCGAAAAAGCTTTCTGTGCCAGAAGAATATGACATCCTGTGTCCTTCTCGACTTTCTTAAGTATCTCGAGATTTTTTATTATCTTTGCCTCGTCGACTACATAAACCGGAGTCGCAAGTTCTTTATCCTTCATAAAAACCTTTCAAAAAAGATCAGTCTACGGTTGCCGGATTTTCATCAACGATCCAGGGCAGACCGAATTTATTTAACATATCCATGTAAGGATCGGGATCAAACTCATCAGTTGTGAGCGCACCCTTTTTATTCCACTGTCCTGATGCAACAAGAGCCGTACCGATCATTGCTGGCACGCCTGTTGTATAGCTGATAGCCTGACTTCCGACCTCTTTGTAGCATTCCTGATGATCGCAGACATTATAAATGCAGATTGTCTTTTCCTTACCGTCCTTGATACCTGTGAAAATACAGCCGATATTTGTCTTTCCGACAGTTCTTGGTCCAAGTGATGCAGGATCGGGCAGAAGTGCCTTAAGGAACTGGATCGGAACAATCTGCTGTCCATTGAAATCAATAGGTGTTGTAGAAAGCATGCCTACATTTTCAAGACATTTCATATGTGTAAGATAGCTCTGTCCGAAAGTCATGAAGAAACGGATCCGCTTTACACCCGGAATATTCTTTGCAAGAGCCTCAATCTCCTCGTGGTGAAGGAGGTACATATCCTTCTTTCCAACCTGAGGGAAATCATACTCACGCTTGATGCTCATTGCAGGAACCTCTACCCAGTGGCCATCCTCCCAATAGCTTCCGGGAGCGCTGACTTCACGAAGGTTTACCTCGGGATTAAAATTTGTAGCAAAAGGATAACCGTGATCTCCGCCGTTGCAGTCGAGGATATCGATCGTGTGGATCTCATCAAAATAGTGCTTCTGGGCATAAGCAGTAAATACGCTTGTTACGCCCGGATCAAAGCCGGTTCCCAGAAGGGCTGTAAGACCTGCATCCTTAAACTTCTGGTCATAGGCCCACTGCCAGGAATAATCAAAATATGCTGAAAATCCGAGGTCTTTGCATCTCTTTTCATAAATTTTTCTCCACTCCGGATCATCTGTATCCTCGGGCTCATAATTTGCCGTATCTACATAGTGAACACCGCAGGCAAGGCATGCGTCCATGATAGTAAGATCCTGGTAAGGAAGAGCGACATTGAGCACGAGATCAGGCTTGTAGGAATTTATAAGAGCCTTAACTTCCTCAACCTTATCGGCATCTACTTTTGCCGTAGTAACCTTTGTTGCTGTCTTTCCTTCAAGCTTCTT
>JAIKZC010000153.1 GCA_024682575.1 Lachnospiraceae bacterium
AGCAAGAGCTCCCGCTTCAAGCTCATCTCCCACACTGCGGCTTCCCTTATATCTTAAAGAAATGTTTTCCGCACACGAGATAATATCACTGGTGAAATCATGCTCGGATTTAATTATTTTAGCTCTTTCCGCATAATCATATGCGATACCATCGGCAAGTGATACACCCGGTATCCATAATTTTTCCGCTGCCGTTATCCTAATAAAATTATTGACAAGAATTGCCGACGGCATCAGAAGGGATGCATTTTCTCTTTTTATGCCGAAAGTTTTTGCAGCCTGATCCTGCGGCATTTTTTTAAGGATTTCGACAAATTCTAAGAACCTTGCACCAGTAACATATCCGCAATCGACTGCATTGTCTGCCGCTTTAAGCGCAATCGTAGACAGATAATCATCAACAACTATGATATTTCTGATATCCATCTCAGAAAGATATATTTTTCTAAGATTATGAAGCTCATTATCCACAAGCTCCGATAAGATTTCCTCGTATTCAAGGTGTCCCGGCTGCAGAAGTTCGATCCTTGAACGAAGCTTAAGAATACCAAGAGGAAGATTTACCGTACATACGAGCTTCGCATCGTCAAAAAGCGAAACCTGGGTACTTCCGCCTCCTATATCTATTATCGCCGTTCCTGCACTTATGATATCTGAAAAATATTTGCTCTTTAACGCGATCGATTTATAATCAAGAAAACGCTGCTCAGAGTTACTGAGAACATCAATATTCAATCCAGTCCTAAGTTTAATCTGGTCAACAACAATCTTTGTATTCACAGTCTCACGAATCGCTGATGTTCCGTAAGCCTTATAATCATCGACCCTGTAAGATTTCATGATCTCAGTATATCCATTGAGTATCTCACAAAGCTCATCCATACGTTCATAGCTTATATGTCCCGTATTATAGGTCTCAGTACCAAGATCGATCCTGTGCCTTATATAATCGATCTCATGGACTCCGTATTTCTTTGAAATCTCAAAGATTTTCATACTAACTTCGTATGAACCAACATCAATTGCCGCAAATGTCTTTATCCCCATAACTTAAATCCCCCAGACAATAATCAATAAACTGTTCAGCCGTACGGCCGCTCATTCCGCCGTTTCTCAGCTCCCATTTATTTGCCTCTGCCAAAAGTTCGGCTTCGCTCATTTTAACTCCGCTTCTTTCAGCTATTGATTTGACTATCTCATTAAACTCCCTTTTACCCGGTCTTCCAAAATATATCTTAACTCCGAATCTTGCTGACAGCGAAAGTTTCTCCTGAACAGTGTCGCTGGCATGAAGATCGTCATCCTTTCGAACATCAAGTTTATCCCCAAAATTCTCATGAATAAGATGACGTCTGTTCGAGCTTGCATATATAAGCACGTTATCGGGCTTTTTCTCAAGTCCGCCTTCAATAATAGCCTTGAGATACTTGTATTCAGTCTCCTCATCCTCAAACGAAAGATCGTCCATATAAAGGATAAACTTATAATTCCTGTTCTTTATCTGGGCGATCACATCATTTATATCCTTGAACTGATGTCTGTATACTTCTATCATTCTGAGTCCTTCAGGATAATATCTGTTGAGGATTCCTTTAACAGATGAAGACTTACCCGTTCCGGCATCTCCAAACATCAGCACATTATTTGCCTTACGCCCTGCAAGAAAGGCCTCTGTATTATAAGTGAGCTGCTTTTTCTGGGCATCTATTCCGATCAGATCATCAAGATTCACATGTTTTACCCTTGTGATCGGTACAATGATAGTCTTTCCCTCGTTATCATGCTCGATCCTGAATGCCTTGTGAAGTCCGAATTTTCCCACTCCGAAATCTCTGTAGAAAGCTCTCATCTGCGTTAAGAATTCATCATTATCCGCTGCCGCCTCAAGGCTTAAGGCCGTCTCGCAGATCCTGTCCCTAATCCTCCTGTTGAATAATGCCCCATCTGAATTTGATGCTTTATATTCTTTAGTAAAAGAAAATGCATTGATCTGAAGAAAGCTGTCGATTTTATCAAGATCCCATCCAAAACATTCACGAAATATTGCAAAATCATGTTTTGCAACTTCATTCAGACTTCCGTCTATAGCATCTTTCTTCTCGCTGGCTACGCTGAATGCATTTTCAGAGCTTACAAGATAAAGAGTAAGAAAACAATGCCAGAGATTCCCATCAAAGCCATAGGTTCCGGCTATCTCTAAAAGTTCTCCGGAAGAGCTGGAAGCCTTCCTTGTAAGTTCTTCCAGACTGTTCTCCGGATTACGCTTCGTACATTTCTTATAAAGCTCAGCTATATCATTAAAAAGTTCTTTATAATCAAAGTCCCTGTATAAAATAAGCTCATCCGTTTTCATTATTAATTCCCTTCTTATGCAAAAATTTTAGTAATTTCCAAGAATTCTCATATTTCCCGACTCTTCTCTTAAACCTCTTAGGGCATTTCTGACCGCAGGATCAGCAAGATTTCCCTCAAAATCTATAAAGAAGCGATATTCCCATGGTCTGTCCTTTATCGGACGGCTTTCTATCTTGGTCATATTAAGACCATTATAAATAATGTGCGAAAGTATAGAATAAAGAGAGCCGCTCTGGTGTGATATTTCAAAACAGATACTTATTCTTGTTGCATTTTTTATAAACACTTTCTGGTTGGTAACAATTATGAATCTTGTAGAATTTCCATCACTCTTATTAATATCCCCCATAAGGATCTCGAGACCATAGGCCTTTGCCGCTCTTGCCCCTGCGATCGCAGCCTGGGATCTGTCATTTTCATCATGGATCTTCTTTGCTGCCATTGCAGTGTTAGCATAGCTTATTTCCTTCCAGCCCTCGTGATCCGTGAGGAAATCCTCGCATTGCATAAGTGCCTGAGGATGTGAAAAAACAGTCTTTATCTCTGAAAGCTTTGTTCCGGGAATTCCCAGCAGACAGTTATCTATGGCTATTATCTGTTCTGCAACTATATAATTTTCAAATTCCGTAAGCAGGTCATAATTTGCACTGACTATTCCGGCTGAGGAATTTTCAATCGGAAGGACAGCATAATCCGCTGTTCCCTCATCAATTGATCTCATGGCATCTCTGAAGGTTTTAACTGAATGGGCATGAACATTTTCACCAAAATATGCGATCATTGCCGCCTCGGAATAAGCACCGTTTATCCCCTGATAAACAACTCTCGCATTTTCCTTGTCAAGTCCGTCTATAGCAATAAAAGGCAGTTTTCTTTTTGCTCCCTTTTCTTCAAGAAGCGCATACTGCCTTTTCCTGCTCATAGCCATAATTTCAGAAAAAAGTTCAACTGCTCCGAGCGAATTGAACTCATTCTTTGTCATATTCTTTATTTTTTCAAGCTTGGATTTTTCCCTCTCGGGGTCATATACATTCTTTCCGCTCTGGATCTTATCCAAGGCCACCTTTTCGGCAACGTCCATTCTTTCCTCGTAAAGACGTACGATCTCCGCATCTATTCTGTCTATTTCTTTTCTGTATTCTTCAAGTCCCATGTTATCCTCCAGATAGCTTAAGTTTCCATTTTCCCTTTTTACATTTTAATACATTCAATTGTAAAACACAATTGAAAACAAAGCCCCTAAAGCTTATAATTATACTATAAGAGGGGGTGTTGAAATGAAGTCGAAATCTGCTTTCGTGCTTGGCTGCATTTTTGCAGTCATTGCCGTCATAATGATACTTGTGGTTCTGTTCTCGAAAATCCCGGAAAATCCGCCTGGTACTTTAGGCAATTCTGCCGGAAATATTCTCAATAAAGGCCTTCTCGCCGAAGCCAATGGCCGTGTCTATTTTTCAAACGGTGCTGATAACGGCTCTCTTTACAGCATGAATCCCGATGAATCAAAAGTAAAAAAATTAATCAATCATGATATTTGTTTTATAAATACCGCCGGTAATTATTTATATTACTACGAATTAAACGACAATAATACAGGCGCATTTGCATTTCTCGGACGAAATATGGGAATATACCGTTCAGACCTTAACGGCGGCAGAAGCTACTGTCTCCAGAAGGCTCCGGTTAAATATATATGTCTGGCTGACAATGATCTTTACTATGAATACTTCACAAATAAAGCCACTAACAGCTCCGAAGACTCCGGAATAGGTCTTTACTCTATAACCATACAGAAAAAGGGCCGCACTCTTTTGAGTGAAGACCCCGTTATCCCTGCCAATATACTGAATGGTCAGATTTATTATGCGGGACAGTCCGAAGACCATGACCTGCATGCTTTTTCCATTGATTCAAAAGATGACAATATAGTCATTGAAGGCAGTTTCTGGAACCCGATCATCTACAACTCATACGTTTACTA
>JAIKZC010000174.1 GCA_024682575.1 Lachnospiraceae bacterium
ATAGCGGAAGAAAAAAAAGACCTTAAGGAAACAGCTTCAAAAAAGGCAAAAGGAATGCTTTTGCCGTATTTGTATTTTTCCCTGCTAGATACAGTCTTTTTCTTGATATATGCTTTGGTCACAGGGCAGGCGGATCCCGTAAGTTCTATGATCTCGAACCTGACAAATACACTGACTTTGTACGGAATATCAGTACTCTGGTTTTTGCCGGCACTATATGGATCAGAAATGCTCTTCTTATTTTTGAGGAAGAAAACTGCTAAGCCGGTAACAGGCATCATCATTATCATATTGACCGTGGCAGTGATCGTGCTAAACAATATTCTGGCTTTTGCGAATGTTTTATATGGGACAAACATGGCATTTGCCATATTTCATCTTTTTGCAGTTGCGATCCTTCGAATGATCTTTTGTACGTTATTTCTGGCTGCAGGTTATTTCGCTTATCCGCTCATGCGTAAATATCTTTTTAGAAAGGGTATTTTCAGCCTGGTGACAGGGCTGCTCCTTATGCTGATCTGTTTCTTTATTAGTCAGCTTAATGGAGTAACTGATCTGCATTACCTCGTATTTAACAATATTTTTCTCTATTTGATATCTTCTTTCAGCGGGGTATTTGGAAGCATGGCGATAAGTATTGCCATAGGAAGTTTCCCGACAAATATTTTCAGGAAAATGATCATTTTTTACGGAAGAAATTCGCTGACGGTGATGGTAACACATCTGGATTTTTATATAATGTATTTTGCCGAGGTCGGAGGCCTGCACTTTACTAAGCCGCTTCTTGACACACCGGTGCATGATCCTTTGCTGTCAGTGCTTTCATTGATATTTGTTCTAATTGCGGAAGTTTT
The DNA here is from genome assembly GCA_024682575.1 of Lachnospiraceae bacterium. Lineage (GTDB taxonomy): Bacteria > Bacillota > Clostridia > Lachnospirales > Lachnospiraceae > NK4A144. The sequence continues at coordinate 855 of JAIKZC010000174.1, forward strand.
TGTTATAGTTTTTATAAATCGTTTCTGTCCTTTCCTTATCGGAAAGAAGAAACAGGGCTAAATAAGTCTTAAAAAAGGGGGAAGACTATGAACAATGAAGAACTTTTGAAGGAACTCTTAGAGGAAACAAGGAAAAATGCAAAATATCAGAAGAGGACAATGCAGATCCTGTTCGGACTCTTTCTTATTTTATTGGTGGCTGCTATCGTGATATTGCCGCAGGTATATGGAATACTTGCATCGGCAAAGGGGATTGTGACGCAGGCTGAGTCGAGTCTTCTGCAGATCAATGAAATGACAGCTTCCATTACGGAAACAAGCCGGAACTTAAACAACATGGTATCGCAGAATGCTGCTCCGCTTGCTGATTCAATGTCGAAGCTTCAGAATATTGATTTTGACGGACTCAATCAGGCGATCAGCGATCTGCAGGCAGCTGTAGGTCCTTTTGCAAAGGTCATGAAGGCATTTTGATCGTGAATAAAAGCTCATATACAATTATTTGATGAATTGTGCTATGATAAGAATAATGTTAATTATTTGTAAGTTAGTAAAGGAAGTAGTATGCAGGAAAAAAATCAAGACAGACCGATAGTTATCGGAATAGCAGGAGGAACAGGTTCAGGAAAGTCGACTTTCACCAACAGATTAAAGGAAATGTTCGGAGATAGTGTGACGGTTCTTTATCATGATAATTATTACAGAGCTCATGATGACCTGCCTTTCGAGGAAAGAAAGAAGATAAACTATGATCATCCGTCAGCTTTTGAAACAGATCTTCTGATCGAGCATTTAAGAGAGCTGAAGAATGGACACACGATACATTGTCCGGTTTATGATTATTCGAAGCATAACAGGTCTGAAGAAGTTGTTGAAGTACATCCGAGCAGGATAATCCTTCTCGAGGGAATCCTGGTTCTTGCGGATGACAGACTGAGAAATCTCATGGATATCAGAATTTTTGTTGATGCAGCAGCAGATGAGAGAATCCTTCGCCGTGTCCAGAGAGATACGAAAGAGCGCGGAAGAGATATTGAGAATATCATTGATCAGTATCTGCAGACTGTAAAGCCCATGCATTATCTCTATGTAGAGCCTACAAAAATGTATGCGGATATCGTTACAAACAGCGGAAAGAACGACGTGGCGCTCGATTTGATAGCAACCAAAATCCAGGCTATCCTTGATGGAGGCAGCATTGCAGCAAGGAAAGACAGCTACAGCGCTGAGGGCTATTTTGCAGAGGCAATGAAGTCGCTCGAATGATCTTGATTTTTGGGTTTCCGTATGAAAAAAGGAAACCTTAAAATAATTAAAAAGGAGAGTAAGATTTATGAGGTTTAAGAAAATTGCGGCAGTATTGATCGCAGCAGCAATGATGGTGCTTCCGGCAACGGGAGTTTATGCGGAAGGAGTTTCCGGAGTAGGGGCTGCTGTTTCTAATGGCAAGATTGTCTGCATTGATGCGGGACATCAGGCAAAGGGAAATTCCGAGCAGGAACCGATAGGACCGGGGGCAACAACAACTAAGGCAAAGGTTGCAGGAGGAACTCACGGAACAACTACCGGAATTGCAGAGTCAGAGCTTACACTTGCGGTTGCACTTAAATTGCAGGCTATACTCCAGTCGAGAGGATATACAGTAGTTATGTGCCGAACAAGCCAGGATGTGAACATCAGCAATGCTGAGAGAGCAATGGTGGCTAATAATGCAGGCGCAAATGCATTTATAAGACTTCATGCAAATGGTGTTAACTCAGCATCCGCTCAGGGAGTTCTTGCAGTAGCACCTTCTGCAGCAAATCCCTATTGTGCAGCGATCGCTCCGGCAAGTCAGGCTTTATCAAAGGCAGTTGTAGACGGACAGTGTGCAGCTACAGGTCAGCAGAACAGAGGTGTTCAGATCAGCGATACCATGAGCGGTATCAACTGGAGCCAGGTTCCGGTAACTATCCTCGAGATGGGCTTTATGACAAATCCGGCAGAGGATCTGAATATGTCTACGGACAGCTACAGAACTCAGATGGCAACGGGAATAGCAAACGGAATAGATTGCTATTTTGCCGCGCTTCAATAAACAATTCAAACTAAAGGATTAGTGGAGGTGTATTGAGTATGGGAGAGAAAACAAGAGGTTTCTTCGGCGAGTTCAAGGAGTTCATTACAAAAGGTAATGTAATGGATATGGCAGTCGGTGTTATCATCGGTGCTGCATTCCAGAAGATCATAACATCACTTGTGGATGATGTTATCATGCCGCTTATAACAGCTCTTACCGGAGGCATTGATTTTTCGAACTGGTTCATTTCACTTAACGGAACAAAGTACGAGTCACTGGCAGCCGCTCAGGAAGCCGGTGCAGCAACACTTAACTATGGTGTATTTATTACAGCTGTCATCAATTTCTTACTTATGGCACTCGTAATCTTCATTATCGTTAAGGCTATGAACACAATGAGAGATAAGATTGCAAAGGAAAAGGAAGAGGCTCCGGCAACAACAAAAGAGTGTCCTTTCTGCAAATCCCAGATTCATATCGATGCAACAAGATGTCCGAATTGTACATCAGAACTTAATTAAAGAAAAATAAAAACATCCGCCTTGTGCATGAGGCGGATGTTTTTTTGTTAATGAGCTGTGCAAAATGAGCTCTGGGGGCGTTGCCTTTGGGGCGAAATGAGCTCATTTTGCCCCCAAAACAACGCCCCACAGCTCATTTTCACATAGCAGGACATATTTCCTGATATTTAGTCATTTCATTTTTTAAGAAAGTTGGTGTCACACCTTCAATCTTCTTAAATACTTTGCAGAAATAGCTTGGCTCATTGTAGGAGAGCTGGAAAGCCACATCTATGATCTTATCGTCGTTGAAATAGAAATT
>JAIKZC010000213.1 GCA_024682575.1 Lachnospiraceae bacterium
CTTATGAATCATACATATTATGAGCCATCCTCCGGCTATAATTAATGTAGGAATATATATAAATATATTCCTGAGGCATTCCTTCTTACGGATTTTTAAAACTTTTATCAGATCAAAAACACCAAATCCGCTTATTGCCAATAATCCAAAATAATGTGTCATCGAACATAGCACCATTAATACTGACAATAAAATCATATTTTTTCTGTTTTTCTCTTTTCTATAAGCATTATATTCCAGCAGCACAAATGAGGAAAACATAAATAACATCGCGTATGAACGTAATTCATATATTTCGTATTTGACCGCAAAACTATTTACAAGGCAAAAAATGCTGCATATCAATATAGATATTTTTTCCCCTGTATCCTTAAATAAATTATATGCCAAAGAAAAAACTCCCAAATAATAAAAAACTACGTTAGGGAATAAAAGACAGCTCTGCGTATGTGGAAATAATCTGTACCAAAAATACATAAATAAAGTATATACAGGTGGATTTGAGACTTCATCCGTTATGAAAATATTTATAAGGCTACTCAAACTTCTCCCATCTTTTATAAATGAAATAGTGCAATACTCATCATACCAAAAAGAGTAATTACCAAAGTTTAGCGCTATTATTACAAACATTATCATAGCTATCATAACAGATATTTTCAGATAATGATTCTCTAATGACATTATTTTTCTCCATGATAATAAGATTTAAACTATAACTAATCTCTATAAACCTTAAAACCTTTTCGATGAAATAGATATTCACTAAATAATTGATGCTTCGGAATTGATTCAAACATATTCCTTGCTTCCATTTCCTTAAAATACCAAAATTCCATCCCTAATATAATTCCTGACTTTTCATCCAATGTATAATCTTCAAGTTCCTTCACATTACCTATTTTAAGCTCCAACTCATAGTCGACGTCTAAAGGCGATTTAATATATCCTGATAATTTAATATTTAATAATTTACACATGCCCAATATCCAACTTGCATATTCACCTGATCCACTAATATATAACTTATCAAATTGTTTTTTAAAATCTCTCAGCCATATAAAAATATTTACTGTATGAATAATATTTCTTAGGGAAAAATTCTGTATATCATAATAAAGGACAGGTCTATTTAAAACTTTCTTAAAAAGATCATATGAATTCGGAGCATATTTTTTTATATTTACCTTCCATTTCTTAAAACTAGCATTTGAAAGTACCTTTGCCCTCTTATATCCAACAAGCTCTCTCTCTAAAAATGTTCCTGAATTTTCGTTACATTTTAATATCACTTCATTTTTTCTGTTATAACAATCAGGCAATGAATTTACAAATTCCGGCCAATAACTCAACCATAATCTAAACGCTTCACTATGCCACCCTGAATGCTTTCTCATCCATGACGGAATCATTTCACCAAGTTCCAGTGAAAGATGAATTGCCCTGAACTCTGACATATTTTTTATAGTTTCAAAATACATTCCTAAATGAGAAAAATTTATTCTTTCTTTAACAAAATACTTTTTTTCAAGGAAGTCCCAGTCAGCAGTCTTTAGTATTGTTTCATTTCTTAGGACTGTAGCTCCATATAAAGTCATATGCCATGCACAATCATAAAATAACTCCTGTTTATCAGTGTACTCTTTTGTTCCCAATTTCTCTACATCCCTATAATTAGGAATTATTATGTCATAATCATCTTTCTGCACATTATCATTTATTTTTTTGTATACACTTTCTTTCCAAATTATCGAGTCTGAGCATAGCCAGATATAATCATATTCTTCATCTATCTGTTCACCCTTAAAGATCATATATGCCTTTTTATTTGAGTGAACCTTCGGGTCGACCTTGACATAATGAATGTCATTGATTATCTTTTTATATTTATCAACTACCTTTTTAGTTTCATCATCCTCGCTGGAATCAAATACATATACCAAAATATCGTATTCATTGTAATATTCATACTCATTCCACAATTTCCAGTTCATCACTTCAGGTCTATTATAGGTTGGTATAGCCAGCATCAATTTCATAATCTTTTTTCTCGCTTTTCACACTTTACACTTCAATTGATATGCTTAATGTATATACATATATTCACTAAAGATTCTTTCCTTAAAATCATTGAAATAATCAATTTTTTTCAGTTCATTAAAATACTTAAGATTCATCTCTAAAACTATTCCTGCATTTGTATCATTTACTGTCTTATCTGGAAAAATCTTATATCCATCTCTATTATCTGTAATACACACTTCATAAGGTGCTCTTATATATCCTCTAATTTTAATCCTTAATAATTCCAGATATTTGTAATAGTTTGTTATAACTCTATCATTCCCCATTATATAAACATAATCAAATTTTCGAGAAAATATGAATAATCTTCGTATTACATTTATATTATTCAAAATATTGTTTATTTTCTCCTTGAAATTTACCAATAGCCTCGGCTTTAAACAGATTTTTTTCAATTCCATTTTTGAGATCATTGATGAATTTTCAATCCTATCTGCATATTTATCATATGTTTTTTTATTTATATATCCACCCCTTCGAAAAGTTTTCAAATTTTGAGGAGTGATCATTCCAAAATGTTTTATCACATAATCCTTCTCTGAATCATAATATTCAGGTATCGATTTTATCGAATTTGTCCATGCAATTAACCATACCTTAAAGAAATCGTTTACCCAGCCGGAACTTATCTTCAAAAAAGAAGCTGCAATTTCTGTCGAATTAAAACTATAGCGTTTTGCATTAAATTCCTTTAACATTAAAATTCTCTCGAAATAAAAACATACATGTGAAAAATATACCTTATCAGGAACATTGTATTTTTTTTTCAGTTTTTCCCAATCAACCCCAGATAACATACTGTCTGTTTTTACTATGACTGATCCATATAATGTCATACATCCACAACAATCTTTGAAAAAGGTTAACTGATCATTATATTTTTTATTTCCAATTTTATATATGTCATC
>JAIKZC010000215.1 GCA_024682575.1 Lachnospiraceae bacterium
ACTATGATACGGGAAACTTCATCCCAGTCAGCCTGCTCATATGCAGAAGCAAGTGCATATACAGGATAAAAGAGTCCGCTATTATTGATGAGGGCATCGCTTATATGGGATGAGACATTGAGGATCTTTATTGCCTCTTCCATCGGTTTATTGAGCATTACATCAATGAGCGAGAACATTCCCATAAGGAAAAGTTCCTGGCTCAGATTGGCGAGCTCAAATTCCGGAGCGAGATTTTCTGCAAATCTTGCCCTGATCATGGACATTCTCGTGATCTCGCTGGGCTTATCGGCACAGAGCTCTTTTGCAAGAGCTGTATCGATCCAGCGGCGGAGTTCTTTCTGTCCCAGCATTGCAGTCGCGTGACGTACGGATTTTATTCCGGAGTTTACAGTCATCTTGTTTACCATTTCCAGAAGGGAAATGACAAGGGCTGTATCTTCTCCGATTACGTCAGCTGCATCTTCCAAGTTGAAATCCGGAGCATTGACTGTATTGAAAAGCCTTACATAGTTTACTTTAAGAGGATTGACTTCGTGATCGCTGTCTACGATCGGGATACGGAAGAATTTACCCTCATAAAGATCAAACTTGCCGCGTTTGTCTAATTCTTCTTTTTCGTCATAAGTATTGACATTTACTGCACATAATTTAAGATTTCTGTACTTAATACGAAGAAGCTGCCTGCTCTTTTCAAGATCGGGATTTTCACGATTGAGAAATAGATAACTCGTCATTTTAAGGATTTCCTGATATGCAAGGAAATCTCCCATCTGAAGCTTTCTTATACCAAAAGAAAATCCTTCTTCTTTAAGCTCCTTTATCCGATTCACATACTGTTCTGTAGGCGGAATGGTATTGTCCATTAAAAGAATTATTTTTTCTAAAGGAACCTTACAGGCTGAACTTATATCTGAGAATATAGAGATATTGTTTATCGGAACAAATACGGTGCCTTCTCCGGCGAGAGCTTCAACACCCATGGAATTAACAACATCGAGTTCGGAGACATTTCCTGCTCCGTCATATCTGCCATATCCTGCGAAAGATCCATCAAGAAGATGATTTTCTTTTCTTGCGAGCACGGAGTAGGAACCAACGGTCATATCCGCTTCAAACAATGGTATTAAAGTTGCGACCATGATCATGCTCTCCCTTCAAAATCAATGAATAGATACAGGGTAAAACCCTCGTATAATCTGTTTTCTATAAATAATCAGATGTGAACGTTGATTTAAATAGAAAAATAGACTTAACTAATTTCATTTTAATATCATAATGACTATATTTCAAGCGACTAGAGACAGAATTGTGAACAAAATTTAGTACTTACTGACAAAAAAACATAAAAATGAGCCCGTGTGGTTAAAAAAATGAACAAAAATAAAACCGCAGTGACCATTTGACCACTGCGGCTTAAAAATTTTATTTAATTACCTGTATTGACTGTCTGTCAGCGAAAACTGCAACGAATACGAGGAATACGATACCCTGGATAAGCTGCATCATCTGTGTTGTAAATCCCATCATTGTAAGTCCGCTGTTAAGAACTATATAAAGGAGTGAACCTACTATGATATTTAAGAAACGGACCTTTGAGCCGCCGGAGATAGGCATTCCGCCTAAAACAAGGGCTATGAGGATCTGTGTTTCCAACTGGTTTCCGCCGGAAGATGTAACAGAGCCGACCTTTATAACATTGATAAATGCTGCAAAGCCTGTGATGGCACCGGCAAGTACATAGATCAAAAATTTCATTTTGTCAGTTCTGATACCTGCAAACATTGCGGCTTTTTCACCTGCACCGATGGATTTTAAGTAAATTCCGAATTTGGTGAAGTTAAAGATGATAAAGCCGATCACGAGTACCAGCAGCGTACATCCAAGCTTGAGACCGGTGCTGTCGAAATTTATAAGCTTTGCAGAACCGGCTACGGGGGCGTTAGTGGTGAGGAATTTGATAAATCCTCTGAAAAGGAACATCGTACAGATTGTAACAATAAAAGATGCGATTTTCCTTTTTACGTAAAAGAATCCGTTGATCGCGCCTATTGCTGCACCTGCAGCGATTCCTCCGACAATTGCCAGCGGTATGCTGATCTTTGATAAATAGCATACGACGATGGAAGCAATTCCTAAGATCGACCCTTGCGAGAAATCAAGACCGCCCATGGTCATTATGAAAAATACGCCTGTTGCTGCGATCATAGTTACATATACCTGGGAAAGTACCAGGGAGAGATTTCCGATCATTCTCCATTTAGTCAGGATGTTAAAAAGTAAAAAGATAAGTATCAGTCCGACTACAGGGAGAAGAGCACGGATAAGATTCATTTTTGAGAGCTTAGCGAGCTCTGCATCCTTAGATGCTGTATTAGTTTTATTATTTTCTGCCATATCTGTTCTCCATGAATTAATTCTTTTTTTGATCAGCCTTTTAAACCATCATTCCGATGAGGTTATTTTCGTCAAGATCCTTATTTCGGTCGAGGCTTCCGCTTGTCTTGCCGTCTTTCATTATGATTATGCGGTCGCACATTCCGATAAGCTCCATCAGCTCCTCTGAGATCATGATGATGGATTTTCCGCTTTTTCTCATTCGGTCCATGAGCTGGTATATATCCTGTTTTACCTTGATATCGATACCTCTTGTAGGGCTGTCGAGAACAACAATGTCAGAATCCTTGCCAATCCAGCGTGCAAGCACGACCTTCTGCTTGTTACCGCCTGAAAGCTCAGATACGAACTGATTTGTGTTTACCATTTTGACGGACATTTCTTTGGAAAACTTATTTGAAAAATCCTTCATTTTCCTGCCGCTTAAGATCCGGCCGAAAGCACAGAGATTATCGAGAGAGGGGAGACATATATTGTCACCGATGCTCTGGTTCATAACAACAGATTCGTTATCTCTGTCCTTTGAAGTATAGGCAATGCTGTGTTTGATCGCCTGCGGTATGCTATTGATCTCTGTACCGTCAGCTAAGGTTACGGAACCGCTTCTGTCATAGGAAGCGCCGAAAATAGCCTTGCCAATCTCATGCATTCCGGATTCCGAAAGTCCTCCGAAGCCTAAGATCTCACCTTTGTGAAGATCGAAGCTTACGTCTTCTATAAGCCCCGGTACAGTCACATTTTTTACAGAAAGAACTACTTCATCTGAAACCTTTTCGCCGTAATCAGCTCTGTAATAATCACCTGTTACCTCACGTCCTACCATTAGTTTTTTGAGGTCATCCTCTGTCACGTCGGCGCTCTTAACTGTGTCGATGTAGATTCCATCGCGCAGGATCGTAATGGTATCTGACTTATCAAGGACTTCCGGAAGGTCGTGGGAGATGAATATTACGGAATTTCCCTCTTTTCTGATCCTTTCCATATGTTTGTAAAGTTCCTCACGTCCTTCCTGGGAAAGAGCGGTTGTCGTTTCGTCTATTACAACGATCTTAGGATTGAAATATGTTGCCTTGACGATCTCTACAAGTTTTCTGTCCTCGAAATTATAATTGTCGATCATGTCTGAGGCTTTTATACGGTCAAAACCGTATTTTTTCAAAAGTGCATTTGCCTCGCGGTTCATTGCCTGGGTATTTTTGATACCCAATTTTACAAATCTGTTTTCGTGTCCTAAGAATATGTTCTCGGCAACGGTAAGTCCGGAAAGTGTTCCAAGCTCCTGAACTATGATCGATACGCCCTCGTTATTGGCTTCTACCTGGTTTTTCGGATGTATTTCTTTTCCGTCAAGTACGAAAGTTCCGGAACCAAGCTGATAGATGCCTGTAAGCATATTTGTAAGGGTTGATTTGCCGGAACCGTTCTCACCTATAAGGGCGTGAACTTCTCCTTTATTTACATTAAATGAAACATTCTGCAGAGCCTTCGTGATACCGAAGGATTTGCTGACGTTTTTGATCTCAAGTCTTATTTCGCTCATATATTCCTCCTTCGGTAATTTTATTTAACTATATCGCCTTTGCGTACCTTAGTTGTAAGAGTGATGATGATAAGGAGCGCAAAACCTGTGATAACGTCCTGGATGGCTGTAGGTGCTCCGAGTGCGATAAAACCAAAGAAGATGATGTTGATGACAAATTCTCCGATGATTATTGCCTGCAGAGGGATACCGTATTTTCTGAAAGCCATACCAAAGAAACATCCCATGGTCGGGACGAAGTTACGGCTCATGGATGCCATACCTGTAACTGCGACCATTGAAGAACCGTAGCTTATGGTGAGGATAGCCATGATCCCGAAGAAAGCGCCGCTTGTTATGAAAGCGAGCCTTTTATACTTATTTACATCAATACCCATGTTTTTAGCTACGAATTCGTTAGAACCGATAGCGTAGGTATAAGTTCCGAGTTTTGTGTAATTTAAGAGTATGTAAGCAATGGCACAAGCTATAAGCGCAAGTATGATATCGCCGGGCATTGCACCGAACATTCTTAAATTTGATGGAAGGGTCTGCTCGATTCCTCCTGCCATATAGTTGGCAACGGATTCATAAATAAGGGCAAGACCTGTGGTAACGATCATGGACGGGATCCTTAATTTTACATAGAAGAAACCGTTCAGAGTTCCGACGATCGTTCCGGTTATGATACAGCCTATGATCAGGCCGAAATAACCTAAATTGAACTTGTTGGCAAGAACGCAGCCGACTATAGCGGAAAGCATGATGTTTGCTCCGATGGAGAAATCAAACATTCCGGTAACCATGACAAAATAGAAACCGCATGCGCCGACCGTTGCGATAAGACTGGCCTGGAAATAACTTAAGATGTTATTGAATGAACCGAAATTATCAGGTGTAAGAATCTTGAATATGAGCCATGATGCAATTACCAGACCAGCAAGGATAAGGTAGCCTTTTAAGCTGCCGGATAACTGTCGGCTCTTGGAAGCATTTGTAGAAGCCATATTTTTCCCTCGATTAGTATTTTTAGATTGAAATACAGCCGGTATCGGAGTGATGAACTGCGACACCGGCTGTGGTTAAACTATTTTAATTACTGATATTATTCGCCGGATCTGGCTGCGGCATCCTCAATTGAAAGCTTAGCTGCTGTAGCCTTGAGGTCATCCAGACTCTGGTTGGACATCTCTACGAGTTCATCATCAGTATAAGGAAGCTGATTTACGAAATATTTTTCATAATTTGCATAATCATCAGCAGAAGAAACATAGAGATAAGGGAAAGGAACATCGTTGAAGTTTCCTTCAAATCCTGTGTAGTTGCCCTTTATAGCGTTATAAACCATCATGAAGGCAAAGAGAGGATCACAGTAGTGTCCACCTGACTCGCCTGCCATTGAACCGTTTGCCAGTCTTTCGCCGAGGTCGGGAAGGAAGTCTGTGGAAACGATATCGATGGAATCAGTCTTGCCTGCTCTTTCAACTGCTGCGATAGCGCCCTGAAGAGGATCTCCGCCGCCGCCTGCAGGGATAAGTGCATCAAGATTAGGATCTGCTGACATAAGAGCTTCTGCAGCCTTTGATCCGCCTTCTGAAGAAGTACCTGCATACTGAGGCTCTGAAAGTTTTGCGGGATCATCGGGATGTGCTTCATTCCACTTGTCTACACCTGCTGTGTAGCCTTC
>JAIKZC010000228.1 GCA_024682575.1 Lachnospiraceae bacterium
AATGACAGTGAAAAGGAGAACAGTCCCATAAAATGGTTTCAGTCAATTGAGGAGCCTCAGTTTGCCATGCCGGTTATTGATCCTCTGCTGGTAAAAGCAGATTTTAACCCTGAAGTTGATAATGATAGGGTATCCCTTATCGGAGAGTGGGAAAGTGAGGATATTCTTGTCCTTGTTACTATAACCGTACCTCATGATATAGAGAAGATGACGGTTAATTTAAAAGGACCTTTTATTATCAATACAAAGACTATGAAAGCAGTACAGACCATAATCGAGGATGATGACTATGATATTAAATTTCCCATATATGGGATATTGAAAAAGATGAAGGAAGAAGCCGGGAAATAAGGGGAGGTGGAAGATTATGCTTACATTATCGAGGAGAAAAAATGAAGCGATAGTTATTGATAACAATATAGAGATAAATGTCCTGGAAATCAGGGGGGATCAGGTAAAAATCGGAATTTCAGCTCCGAAAGAAATAGCAATATACCGCAAGGAAGTCTACAAACAGATAGAAGAGGAGAACCGTAAGTCTGTAGATACAGAGACTCTAAATAAATTAAATGAACTTATCTGAAGATCAGAGGGAAAATATGGAAGTGTCTTTTAACTTTGGAGAAGATTTTTTTCTGGAGGAAAAAAGGGGGGGCTTTAAGGTATCTTCCCTAATGAAAAGGTGTTGGGCAGCGGGAATGCAGACAATAGCTGATATGTCCAAAGTATGTGAAAGGCATAATATCCAATGGTTCGCCTTTTGTGGGACTTTGCTTGGCGGAGTGAGGCATCACGGCTTTATTCCGTGGGATGATGATGTGGATATAGCAATGAAACGTGCGGACTACATGAGGTTTCTGCAGTATGCGCCCTATGAACTGCCATCTTTTTATACGGTGGAAACCTATGATGAGTATGATTACAATGACATGCAGAATTATGTTGCAGATTATGATGGAATTACAAGGATCAATACCTCACGTCTCCCAGACTTTAATCCTGAACACATGAATTATTTTCATGGTTTTCCATATCCTTCTGGGATCGATCTCTATCCTCTTGATTACATTTCTGATAATCCGGAAGAGGACAGCATAATGAAAGAACTTCATAAGCTTCTTAATTATATACGTCTGAAAATAAAAGAAAAGGCAGATGAGAACCATAACCTTGATTTTCTGAGGTGGGAAAATATTGAAGAGGATGTCAAGGAAAAAGTATATGAAATTGAAGAGCTGCTGGGACAGGAAATGGATAAAAACGGAGATATCCTGATACAGCTTGATATGCTGTTGGACGCAGTGAGTTCTATGTTTGCAGGAACAGGTTCAGACAGGCTTGCCTTTTTAAGGCATTATATATATAAAGATGGGAATTTTGTGTTCAGAGAAAAATGGTTTGAAAAGCAGGTAAAAATTCCTTTTGAAAGTGGGGTTATTTACGCTCCGGATGGATTTGATGAGGTTTTGAAGGTTAATTATGGAGCGAATTATATGATACCTTCTACGGTAAGCGTGCATGAATATCCGTATTATAAAAAATGGGAAGCCAGGGTAAAGGAATATGCGGAAAGTAATCCGGAGATTTCTGAAATAATGTCTGCATACTATTATCCGGATATAGAGGACAGGGGATTAAATGGACAAAGAGCTATATGATGCATACATAGTGACAACTGCATCTGATATGGAAAGGGTAAAGCCTCTTCAGGACAGAATGATAAGATACCTTCCTGTGAGGTATGTTTATTTCGTTGGCAGTGAAGAGGTAGGAAAACTGATAGAAAAGGAAGCGGAAGAGGGGGATATTGGGGAAGAGGCGCTGAAAAAGGTGCGTTTTCTTGATGAGAATGAGATATTGCCTTTTGAAGAGGCCGCTTGTGTAATGGAGGAATGTATGCAGGAACTGCTGAATGGGGATCCCATACCGCGAGGTGCAGTCGGATGGTATTATCAGCAGTTCCTTAAATATCTGATAGCTTACAGGACGGATAATGAATATTATCTCGTGTGGGATGGTGATACAGTTCCGTGTAAAGAATTTTCAATGTTCTCAGAAAATGGAATTCCGTATCTGGATACAAAGCATGAATTTCATGAAATGTATTTTGAAGAACTGGGCAGGCTTATACCTGGCATGCAGAAAATTTTTGAGCAGTCATTTGTTGCTGAACACATGCTTTTTAAGACTGATATTGTAAAAAAACTTATCAGTAAGATAGAGGCTAATGATGATATAAAGGGTAGAAGTTTCTGGGAAAAGATATTTTATTCGTTGTCAGCGTATGAACTTAATGGTACTGCCTTCAGTGAATATGAAACTTATGGAACTTATATCGCATATACGGATATGTTTGCATACAGAATGAGGGAGTGGCATTCGTTCAGATATGGAGCAATGTTTTTTGATATAAATAAAATTTCAGAATCTGATCTGGAATGGCTTGGACATGATTTTTTTGCTATTTCATTTGAGAAAAATCAGGTACCGAGAGAGGATACAAGAGGGATATTTGATAATCCGGAATATCAGAAGAAATTATCTGCAAAGCAGATATTACTGATCGCACAAAGGGAATTTGATGAGGGAGCCTTGAAGGAAAAGTGGGACTGATTATCCTTTAGTGAAAATGTTAAAAATTTATAAAAAAGATTATTTTTTTATGATTTACTCAATATTTTCTTTTAATATCCGATATAACTGTTAGACATATTAGAATGGGATTATAAGGATGTAATCCTTTTTGAAACACATGGAGGTGAAAGGTGATGAGTGGTTAATTATGATAATTGGAATGGCAATCTTGATATAAGTTTTTTAGAGAGGAGATCAAAATATGGCTAACAGGATAACGGGACTTAACTCCGGGTTAGATACTGAGACCCTGATAACCGCTCTCACAAGTCGTTATCAGACAAAAGTAGATACACTCAAGGGAAATCAGAAGAAACTTTCATGGAAACAGGATAAGTGGAAGGAACTGAATAAAGAGATAATGTCTTTTTATAACAGTTCCACTTTTTCAGAGCTCCGATATACCACAGGTTATAACAGTAAAACTACAAGCGTGAGTGATTCGAGCGTGGCAACGGTCACAACATCTTCAAATGCGATAAATACGACTCAGACATTACAGGTAAAAAGTCTTGCAACAGCGGGTTATCTTACAGGTGGAAGCCTAAACAAGTCTGGTTCGGATGCGGTAGATTCAAGTATGGTAGGACAGACTTTTACTGTTAAAGTGGGTGACAACTCAACTGAGATTACTGTTGATGCTGGTGATACATATTCATCCATTGCGTCTAAGCTGAGTAATATAAGTGGTATTACTGCGAGTTTTGATTCGGGACAGGGACGATTCTACATAGGTTCGAACAGCATGGGAAAATCTGCCGATTTTCAGATACTGGATTCTAGTGGGACTGAAGGAAAAGATTCTGGATCGAGTACGATACTTTCGTCACTAGGATTAAATTATAATTCTGCTAATTATACAGGAAATAAGGTAAAGGGAACTGATGCGGAAATCGTACTCAATGGAGCAACTTATACGTCAACAGGAAATACTTTTGATATAAATGGTCTTACTATTACTGTTAATAAGACAACGTTAAATGACTCAGGTGAATATGATACGGTCACACTTGCCACAACGACTGACACAAGTGGAATCTATGATAACATAAAGAAGTTCCTTAAAGAGTATAATACCCTGATAAACAAAATGGATGCGCTCTATAATGCAGATTCTGCCGAAAGTTACAAGATGCTTACTGATGAACAGAAGGATGCTATGAGCGATTCTGAGATAGAGGATTGGGAGAACAAGATTAAATCTGCTCTTCTAAGGAAAGATACCAGCCTTTACGATA
>JAIKZC010000169.1 GCA_024682575.1 Lachnospiraceae bacterium
GCCGCACGTCCCGTAGTCTGTATGAGAGATGTCGTATTTCTTAAAAATCCCTCCTTGTCCGCATCAAGTATCGCTACCAGAGCCACTTCCGGAATATCAAGACCCTCTCTCAAAAGATTGATCCCGACTAAAACATCAAAGACATCCAGTCTCATATCCCTGATTATCTCGGCCCTTTCCAGTGCATCAATATCAGAATGCAGATAGCGTACCCTTACTCCGACCTCACTTAAGTAAGAGGTGAGATCCTCCGCCATACGCTTGGTTAAAGTAGTTACGAGAACCTTATTCTTCTTTTTGACCTCTTTATTTATCTCTCCTAAAAGGTCATCAATCTGGCCCTCTGTAGGCTTTACCGTTATCTCCGGATCTAAAAGTCCCGTCGGACGGATGAGCTGCTCGGCCCGGAGCATTTCGTGGTCTGCCTCATATTTTGCAGGAGTAGCGGAAACAAATAAAATCCTGCTTATCCTGCTCTCCCACTCTTCAAAACAAAGAGGGCGATTATCCTTAGCCGATGGCAGACGGAAACCAAAATCCACGAGCGTATTTTTTCTCGAACGGTCTCCGTTGAACATGCCTCCGATCTGTGGAATAGTCATATGAGACTCATCAACGATTATCAGAAAGTCCTCGGGAAAGAAGTCCATGAGAGTTGTTGGCGGTGAGCCCGGCTCCCTGCCCGAAAGCGGTCTCGAATAATTTTCTATACCATTGCAGACTCCGGTCTCGCGGAGCATTTCCATATCAAAATTTGTTCGCTCCGAAATCCTCTGCGCCTCTATAAGTCTGTCATTAGATTTGAAAAATTTAACCTGTTCCGTAAGTTCCTGCAGGATAACCTCGATTCCCTTTTCCATTTTATCCTTCGGAATAACATAATGCGATGCCGGAAATACCGATAAATGCTTCATTTCTGACTTAACATTTCCCGTAAGGACATCGATCTCACTTATACGGTCTATCTCGTCCCCGAAAAATTCTATCCTTACAGCCGTGCTGTCAGATTCTGCCGGGAATATCTCGAGAACATCTCCGTGTACGCGGAAAGTTCCTCTGTGAAAATCAATTTCATTTCTTGTGTACTGAATAGCTATAAGTTCCCTTATTACCTCGTCCCTGTCTTTTTCCATTCCCGGCCTTAAAGAAACTATCATTTTCATATAGTCATCAGGTGAACCCAGACCGTATATACACGAAACCGAGGCAACAACAATTACATCTTTTCTCTCTGTCAATGCAGCAGTTGCCGAAAGACGCAGCTTATCAATCTCGTCATTCACCGAGGCATCCTTTTCGATATAAGTATCTGTCGAAGGCACATAGGCTTCCGGCTGATAATAATCGTAGTAGGAAACGAAATACTCTACCGCATTCTCAGGAAAAAATTCCTTCATCTCGGAATACAGCTGTCCCGCCAGCGTCTTATTATGAGAGATTATCAGTGTCGGTACGTTCAGCGCGGCAATAACATTTGCCATGGTAAATGTCTTTCCCGAACCGGTAACACCTAAAAGTGTCTCACACTGGTTTCCTTCATTAAAGCCTTTTATAAGTTTTTCTATGGCCTGCGGCTGATCGCCGGTAGGCTTGTATTCCGAATGAAGCTTAAAATCCATCTTTTTCTCTTTTCCTCCAAAAAAACTTATTACCGCCTCGGAGCATCATTATTATGCCCTTCCATACCTGCATTTCTATTTTGTCCTGCAGCCTGATTTACGTTAACATTACCTGCCTGAACCACAGCATTTTTCTC
The DNA here is from genome assembly GCA_024682575.1 of Lachnospiraceae bacterium. Taxonomy (GTDB): domain Bacteria; phylum Bacillota; class Clostridia; order Lachnospirales; family Lachnospiraceae; genus NK4A144. The sequence continues at coordinate 1,757 of JAIKZC010000169.1, forward strand.
CCGAAGATTATTATCATTTATCTCACTGAGTTCTTCTATGATAACATTCATATTATCACTTATATCACACTTATTTCTACATGAAATACCCAATGATTCCATAAGGTCGGCCGACAGGAATTTTTCACGGTCAGTTTCAATGAATTTTCTTTTGAGCTCATTCTGTCCATTCCTGAAATATGCAGCATTTGTATTCTCAAAAAGAGGAGGCAGCATATCGACCCCACCTATTCTTTCATTTTTTAACTGCATCAGCCTGTTGTCAACATAGTATTTTGAGATCTTTCCTGCACTGTAAGCCTTGACAAGCTTTTTAGCCCATGCAAGCTTCAGATCGGATATTTTATGTTTCTTATCCTTTATCTTCGTGTCTTCTAATTTCGCAAGTCTCAGATACTCATCCTTTCTTCCAGGAGAATTGTTATGCTCGACTTTCTGCAGATACTCATCTTTTTTCCTCATTGCCTTATCTAATGCATTTTCTTCTGCCTTTACTTTTGCTATAAAGGCTTTTTCTTCAGCCTTTATGGCTGCCTTAATGAGACTCTCACGACCGGCAAGTTTCTTCGCCCTGTTTCTCTTGAAATCATTGTAGACAGCAGCATTTTTTTGAAGGATCTTTTTATCATCCCTGCTTAATTCAGGAAGATTCAGATTCCTGTTAGCATTTCTGAACGCTTCGTACTTTTCTGTCATGTGGGCGATCTCATCCTCTAAAGCTGCAAAACCGGGCTTATTCTTCTCATAACCCTTGATGGTCAATAACTCTGTCAGAGCTTCCATTCTGGCTTTCAGGACAAGATCAACTCTCATACGTTTTTTCGGATCTCTTTCCTTAGCGATCTCCTTTAAGAGTTCCTCGAGCCTGTTTTCCTGAGCCGCGTAATTAAATTTATTCTTTTTGCCAAGATAAGCAGCCAGGCGGAAATTATCCTTTTTAAAACCGTAAACATCCAATGCCTCTTCCGAAAGCATCTCGTCCGCCTTTAGCTCATTTTTGTCCAGCAATACCAGCGTCTTTATCGCAGCAAAGCTGTTCTGTGTCCTTTGAGCTAAAGGCTTCGCGTTTGCGATCCTCTTTTCTATGAGTTTCTTATCATATTTCTTTATGCCTTCATTTAATAATATAAGGTTGTCAGGAGTATTTTCGTTTGCATTTTTTTCGCAGCGGATAATTCCTTCCATCGCCTTTTCATATCTCTTGCGCTTCTCCTCCGCTTTTTCCAGGTTTTCCTTCAACTGATCTCCGTTCAGGCAATTAATGATCTCACCCTGGCTCTTATCTTTAACTATACCCTGAAGATCCTTTTCATCCTTCATAAGTTCATCGTTGACTCTCTTGATCACTGCACCGGGATCCGCCTTGAATTCATCGAGCAATTCAGTGAAGTTCTTTTCAGCCTTTGCACAGTAATCCTTAAACATACAACCTAAGAGATAAACCGAGTTGACCTGTGAAATTCCGGACGTATTTCTTAAAAAATCCCATGGTACGTTCTTTCTGTCCATAAGGTCAAGTCCTGTGGTAAAGGCGTTTTCCTTAAATCCCTCCTTTGCCATAATTAAGAGCTGATTAAAATTATCATATGCATCCCTATAATTCTTTACAGCCTCCTGTATTGCTTTTCTGTCCTTTGACTCAACAGCAGTGTCAAGAGCTTTGTGTGCACTGATGATCCCGGCAAAAGCAAGATCCTTATCTTCCGACAGGCCTTTATTTTCAGACAGAATTCCGCTCATGTTCATATATTCAAGCATTTCAGCTATAATACCCTTATGCGCTGCACCGAATTTAACCTGCATTTTCGAGAGATTCTTTATCTTATCTGCTTCCGCCTCACTCGGAGCATCCGGAACCGTATCGGCAATTCCCTTCATGTTGGCCTTATTTTCGGTAATTATCTTTTCTGTGATCTCCTCCTGATACTGCAGATGAAGACCATTTACCTTTTTAAGCTCATCCAGGATCTCTTTCT
>JAIKZC010000251.1 GCA_024682575.1 Lachnospiraceae bacterium
GGATATGAAAGCGGCAATGGATGCCACAACTTATACAGAAGAAATGGCAATAACAACCTTTTACGCAAAGCTTCTGGGTAATTATGAGCCTATGCCAAAAGAAGGTGAAGCAGCAATGAAGGCACTTATAGCTGCAGATCACGCAGTCTGAAGGCAAAATAAAGGGAGGCTTTCAAAAAGATGATAAATAATTTTTTTGTTAAATCTGATGTTACCTTCGGAAAGGATTCGGTAAATGAACTTTCCAATATACTTGAACAGTTCAAGGCTAAGAATGTCATGGTCGTTTATGATAAGGGCGTTAAGGCGGTAGGACTTGCTGACAAGGTGATAAATGCGATAGATAAAAAGAGATTCAGCGTAACGGAATATGACGGCGTTATTCCAAATCCTACAAACCAGGTTGTTGAAGAGGGCTACAGGATAGCTGCTGAAAAAAGCATTGATACATTTATTGCAGTCGGAGGCGGATCATCTATAGATACCGCAAAAGCTATAAATGTTCTCACAGCCAATGGTGGAAATATAATGGATTATGAGGGAATTGGAAATGTGCCTGATCCACTTCATCCGCTTATAGCAATCCCGACTACAGCAGGTACTTCATCTGAGATCACAAATGTATCAGCACTTATCGATACAGAATCTGTAAGGAAATATGTGGTAATAGACAATAAACTTGTTCCTGATAAGGTGATATGTGATCCTGAATTTACAAGAACAGTTCCGCCTTTTGTTACAGCAGCAACAGGTCTTGATGCGATTACGCATGCAGTAGAGAGCTATATTTCGAACTGCTCTAACGCTCTTACGAAATATAATTCCCTTACAGCTTTGAAAATTTTTCATGATAATCTTCCTATCGCTTATAAAAACGGTGATGACATGGAAGCAAGAGAAAATATGATGCTCGGATGCATAATCGTGGGCTTTGGTTTTTCAAATGCAAATCTCGGCCTGGTACATGCGATCGCACACACTTTAAGTGCACATTTCGGACTGGCTCACGGCGACGCAAACGCCACAGTTCTTCCGTATGTTACGGAATTCAATGCTGAAAAATGTACGAATGAGATGATAGAAATGGCAGAAGCGATAGGTCTTTCTCTGAGCGGAAATCCCGATGAGGACAAGTTTGCTCTGTCAAAGGAACTTTTAAGAATGGTTAAGGAAATGAATATCAAACCCTTAAGAGAGCAGGGCAGAGAGAAAAAGATCAGTGAAGATGATTTCGAAATGATCGCCGAAGAAGCCCTTAAAGAAGGACCGATGCATTTCAATCCCAGACAGGATGTAACAAAAGAGATCATTATAGATATTCTTAAAAAAGCTTATTGATTCTAGGTTAAAAAAGAAATCCGTCAGATTAAGTCATGGTTAATTAATACGACTTGATCTGACGGCTTTTTTTATCTTGCGTTATAACAAAAATGTTATGACGAAAACAGCTTTGATATTAGAAAACAGCGCTATCACGGGTTATCATTTAAATATAAAAAAGAAAAAGACATATTTCATATGGAGGGTAATAAAAATGGCAAGAGAAGAAATAATAACAAATTTGATCAAGTTCGCAGCACGTGCATTTAAGGCAGATGAGACTGCTTTAACAGAGGATACCAACCTCAATGAGCTCGGAAAATCATCGGCACAGCGTGTGGCAATGTCAGCATCTATCGAAAACGAGTATGACGTAATGATCCCGGTCGCAAGATTCGGTAACTTTGAGACTATCGGAAATCTGGCTGATTTCGTATTGGAAGAAGCTGAATAAATCAGGAGAGGAAGCGGAAATGGTTCATAACGTAAAACTTGGAAAAAACATGAGAAGTGTCTCGATCGTCGGAGTCGGAGCTACACCTTTCATGAATCTTATAAAAAATGAAAAATATCATGGACTTACAAACGGTGAATTATTTGGCCATGCAGCACTTGATGCAATGGCTGATGCCCATGTTGAGCCAAGGGATGTACAGTATTTCTTTCATGGTTCGGCAAATCCACATGTATTGAATAACTGCATTACTCCCAACCTCCAGGTGGCTGACTGGTTCGGCATGAGAGGAAAAGGTTCTATATCCCATTCTGAAGGCTGCTGTACAGGTTATATCGCACTTGAAGAAGCAGTTTTCGCAGTAGCTTCCGGAGCCTATGACGTAGTACTGACCGGCGCCTGCGATATGGGAACAGGAATGCCGGATGGAAATACACCTGATCATATGAGAGTTGAGCTTTCCACAGAGGTTTTGTTCCCGGATCTGGATTCAATTTTTGACAGAGCCTATGGCAGATATTTAGGCGGTGGTCCCGGAATGAACCACGATGACTGGATAAATTATTACGCTCATGAAAATAACCTTACTGCAGATCAGGTTGATGATGTCTTAAATCACCAGTCCTATCATATGCGAAGAGCTGGAGCACTCTGCCCAAGAGCTATAAGAAGAACAACCTTTGATGAACTCGCAAAAGAGGCTGGTTATGATGATGTATGGGAATACATGAAGAGCCCGAATAACCCGAAAATGACACAATACCTTCGTACCAGCAGCGATTCCTGTGTTGCAGACGGAGCAGCAGCATGTATCGTAGTTCCGACCGAGATCGCACATGAATTTACAGATAAACCGGTAGAGGTACTTGCAACCGGATCCTCAGTACTTGATGCGATCGTTCCTCATCTTGAAAAGAAGGCCACTGCAGAAGCAGCCCGTCAGGTATTTGAAGCTACAGGACTTACGGCAGATGATATGGATCTGTTATTTGTCAATGATTTCATTGGTTCATCGGCATTTCTTGCTGCTGAGGAGATTGGTTATCTTCCGAAGGGTGAAGGATGGAAATACGTTCTCGAAGGAAGAACTGCTTTTGATGGGGACAAGCCTATAAATACCAACGGAGGTCGTACCTCTTACGGTCATGCATTCGCAGCGTCCGGAATGGCTGATGTCTTTGAAGCTGTGACTCAAATGAGAGGTGAGGCAGGAAAACGTCAGGTAAAGAAACTTCCGAAGCATGTATTTTTACGTGGATTCGGCGGAGCCCAGAATGTAAGGGCAAGCATACTCAGAGCAGGATTTTAAGGAGGAAGAGAAAAAGACATGGATCAAAATACTATAAAAACTGAAGACTTCTGGAATCCTGAACATATAGTTGAGAAATTCTGGAATGGACTAAAGGAAGGAAAAATTTACGGAAGAAAATGTAAGGAGTGCGGTGCAATAGAATTTCCGCCTCACCTTGCATGCAATGAATGCGGCTACCATGAGACAGAATGGACAGAGCTTTCAGGTAAGGGAAAATTAAAGAGCTTTGTTTTTACAGGAATCTTAAATGCAAGACTGGAGCTTGAAGACAGAGGCTTAAAATATGTCTGCGGAGAAGTGGAGCTTGAGGAAGGACCTTCGATCAATGCAGTAATTCTAGGAATTTCCAAGAAAAAAGGAAGAGAGATAGCAGATAAACTTCCGTTGGCTGTTAAACCCGTTTTTTATGATATGGGCAGATATACGACACTCTTTTTCGAACTGGATGAAGATTGATTCAGAGGGACAGTGAGGAGATATCTATGAGTTATCGAATTTTAACGATCAATCCGGGCTCGACTTCAACAAAGATCGGATCTTTTTTAGGAGAAAAAGAGGAATTTTCTGCAAATATTGCACATGATGCCGCAAAGCTTGCAGAGTTTGACAGCATAACCGATCAGCTTGGTTACAGAAAAGAAGTTATCTTAAGAGAACTTGAAAAGGCAAAGGTTGATCTTGAAAAAATTGATGCCTTCGTCGGAAGGGGCGGCGGCCTT
>JAIKZC010000281.1 GCA_024682575.1 Lachnospiraceae bacterium
TCTTCATCCTCTCCATAAAATCTCACCACAAATGTTATCATCTGTGATAATTTCTGCTCCATAGTCATATTCTCGAGTATCTCATCTGCCGTCATGCTTTGAGCTTCCTCATAACTGATACCTTCGGTGGTTTCAGCTGCAGCCTCTGCACTTGAGGAAACTGCTTCTTTTTCGGCGCTGTCTCCTGTTGATGAATTATCTCCAGTTGCAGTATTATTTCCGCATGCGGACAATGAAACTGCCATAATTATCGCCATTATGACTGATATACCATTTTTCATCTTTTATATCCCCCTCTTTGTAAAAAGACATAATTACTATTTTATTATACCTTGTTTACAGACAAATTTATGGATATTTCTAAGTACTATTTGCGCAAACAGATGCTTTACCGGGCTTTCGGACAAAGTTAGCAACGGCTTACACATTTCTGCAAAATCATGCTATAATCTTTCATGGAGGATATAAAAATGACGGATATCGAATATAAAGAACTTTCAATAAAAGAATTTTCAAAAGCTGCTAAGGTTTACGAAACTGATAAAGGCGGTGTCTATAAACTCTGCCGCAAGGACTATCCCGAAGTCCTTGAAGAATTGGAAAAAGAAGATTTTAATGACCTGCTTGACTGTGGCTGCGGTCCGGCACCCATGCTTTATCTCCTGCATGAAAAATACCCCAACAAACACTACACAGGAATCGATCTTACTCCGGAAATGATCGAAGCCGCAAAGTCCAAGAATATGAAGAATGTAGAGCTATTGGTCGGCGACTGTGAAAACCTCCCTTTTGAAGATAATTCCTTTGACATAGTGATATGCTCTCAAAGTTTTCACCACTATCCTAATGTTCAGAATTTCTTCAATAGCGTATACCGCGTACTCCGTCCCGGCGGAAGACTTATCCTTCGTGACATGTCTTCATCAATTTCCTGGGTACGCTGGTTTATAAATAATATCGAGATGCCTCTGATAAATCTCTCCGGACACGGAGATGTGCGCATATACGGCGTTGAAGATGTAAGAGAATTCTGCAAAAAAGCCGGGCTCAACCTGGAGATCGGTGAAACCCGGCCATTTTTACGTCTTCACTGTGTAGCGAGAAAACCATAGGTTGAGTGACGCCACTCTTGACAACCTATAGGTTTTTATTCGGCATAAAGGAGATATGGTTTTCGCTGTTCTTTGAAGGATTCAATATCGTCCTGCCAGGAAGCTTTGATCTCCTCTGCGCTCTTTCCCTCATCTATCATTTTTCTCAAACTGTCTGTTCCGGCAAGCTTATCTATCCAGTAATTGTCATCCTTATCTTTATTACCCCAAAATGACTCCTCCGGCGCTGTTTCTTTTAATGCATCATGCGCAGAAATAAGATATTCAAGGTTTATTCCCTTTTCCCATATCTCTTCCACGGGCGTATCCCTCAGATCGACGCCATAGCAGACCTGATCCATATACTGCGGCTCTGCCGTTAACTCAGAACTTACCGGAGTAAATTCAAAAACAAAGCCCTCAGCACCTTTGACATAGGGCGAGCCAAAAACTTCAAAAGGAAAATCCGTTCCTCTTCCCACGGAAAATGCCGTGTTTTCAAAGAAACATATGGAAGAATAAAGGTACACTGCCTTCATATCCCTTAAATTAGGGGAAGGATTTCTTATGAGAGAAGTTTTCGTCTGATGACTGTAGTTTTTGCAGGGGATCACCGTCAATTTACAGGCATCCTTGCCTGAATCCAACCATCCTTCGCCATTGATCATCTGCGCAAGTTCTCCCCAGGTCATACCGTAAACTACAGGGATCGGAAGGGCTCCTACTCCGGATTTATATTCTTCCTGAAGTAAGGGACCGTCAACATAGAAACCATTGGGATTCGGTCTGTCGAGCAGGACGACTTCCTTGCCTTCTGCAGCACAGGCATCGATCAGATAATACATCGAAATATAATAGGTGTAAAAACGAAGTCCCACATCCTGCATATCAATGAGAAGTGTGTCAAATTTAGCCATATCCTCATCTGCGGGGGCACGCTTTCTGTCGCTGCCATAGAGGGAAAGTATAGGTACTCCGGTCTTTTCATCCACCGAATTATCTACCTCAGCTCCGGCATCCTCATTTCCTCTGAAGCCATGCTCCGGACTGAAAATTGCCGTTACATTTACCCCTTTTTCTATCAGCGCATCCAGAATATGTGTGCCATAGCTGATCTCGTTTCCATCCTTGTCATATCCGAAATGTATAAGACTTGCGTCCTGTCCCTCTTCCAATTCTCCTATCCCGGAAGTCTCGTCTCCGACTATTCCCGTATGATTAGAAAAGAGCGCAACCTTCTTGCCTTCCAGCAAAGGAATATATTCATCAAACTGTTCATCGCCCAGGATTACTTCTTCACTCTCCGCAGATTCCACTGTCCCTGACGCCTCTGCAGTTTCTGCTGCAGTCTCAGATGAATCATTATTTTCACTTTCCTCTTCACTTCCACTCTCTAAAGTTTCAGAAGCTGCTTCACTTTCCATATTTACCGCTGTTTCTGTCTCCGGTACGGGCACTGTCTCTTTCGTATCCGCCTGTCCGGGCGAAGCACATCCGGTCAGCATGATCATCACTGCCATGAGCAATGATACTGTTTTTTTATAAGATTTTCTATACATTCCTCTCCCCCTCATATTATTAGCCTTAAAATGACAAAATTTTTTCACAATTTCTATATCGTCAAAAAAAATGATTTTTTTAGCTTATCCTGGCATATTTTTAATACT
>JAIKZC010000176.1 GCA_024682575.1 Lachnospiraceae bacterium
TTTCCAGCATGGCCTTTTCATTCTTAAAAACCGTATCTTCCCCACCGGGAACTTTGTAAAAATTATGTATAAGAAGGATATTCATTTTAATTATCCACTGTCCTGACTGCCTCAATAAAAGGCTCTGCCGTTTTATCAAAGGCAAAATCATTTGTTTTTGACCTGGCCGCTTCTGACATTGATATCTTAAGCGAATCATCATTCAGGAGTTTCTGAATTACCGCAGCGAATTTCTCACTGTCATAGGGGTCTATGATCACCCCGCTCTCCAGGTTATCTATCAGATCATAGGAACTGGCAGCGTATTTAGAAACAATACACGGAAGTCCACAGCACATCGCCTCCATCGTGACCAGTCCAAAGCAATCCTCCCTTGTGGGGAATACAAAAATGCCGGAGCTTTCATAAGCTCTCGTCAGCTCATCTCCTGACAAAAAACCTGCAAATTCAATTTTTTCAAAAATACCTAGTCTCTTTGCCTCTGCTTCAAGCTTCTCCTTTTCAGGTCCGTCTCCTACAAGTTTAAGTTTCCAGTCAGGATCCTTAATCTGAGCCAAAGCCTTGAAAAGCAGATCTAAACCCTTTCTTTCAATGAAAGATCCAACAGCGATCAGCGTATTATTCGGTTTATAATTTTTACCCGCATTCTCGTACAGCCTTGTATCTACAGCCAGCTCGCTTATATAGATTTTATCCATATCTGCCCCAAGACAGATCTGATTCTCCATTGATGAAGCAGAACTTGCAATAAATGCCGCACTGTTCCTGATAATATATTTTCTGAATAATTTCTGATGAGGCTTTATATTTCTCTCTGAAAAGCGTGTCCCATCAGTCCAGGATATAAAGGGAACAGAATGTTTATTACACCAGTGTTTCACAGCCAGAGAAGTAAAATTATACTCACTTACAACTACAACATCCGGTCGTATCTCATCAAGGCGTTTTCCTGCCCCATAAGTTATGATTTTTTCCGAAGTATCATAAGAAGATCTGAACTTAAAAACCTTTGACTTTAAGAAAACCTTGTTTTTAAGTTTTTCCTCATTCGCTTTCCATTTTCTTTCACTGGATTCGTTTCCCGTTGAAAACAATACCCATATATCATATTCTTCGGCATACCTCTCCTGCAGATATATAAAGAAATCCACTCTGTAGGGAGCAGGCTGATTAGTAACTATAAGAAGACGTTTCATAAAAAACTCTCCGATTCTTTTTTTCTGAAAAGATCAATTTTTGCTATCAGTTCATCCGATTTTCCGACAAGTATCTTCCTCGCAAAAAGGCATCCCGAAGCCATCAGTTTATCGTAATCTTCCAAACCGAAAACCCTGATAGTTCTCCCATATTCAAAATAAGTCAACGGTGATAGATTAGCTATTGCCGGAAATTCCGTTCCAGGATAAATTTCTCCGATCTTCTTCCATTTTGAATTGAAAAAAAGTGTATGGATCCATATCTCACTTGGTGCAAAAACAAATTTAAGATATTTTCTCAAAAGATCATTTTTTTCCCATTCATCCATAAGATCCCTGATACAAGCCATAGGAAGCGACCAGTATTCACTGCCCATATAAAAATCAAAATCTATTTTTTTGAATTCGGAAAATCTTGGTATCCTTAATTTATTAAAAGGAACCCACATGATCTTATATGGAAAGTCCTGATAATGATAATACAGAAGCCTGTCTTTCTGACTTTCGACACCACCGACTGTAGATTCCTCTGTCGTTATATCAAATCCTTTTATCCGCGCCTTACCGTCTGTCAGCTCTGCTATGATATGCTTATTGGAATATAACGGATAATCTGTTCCCGTAATATAAGAAAGGCTTTCATATTCCCGACCCGAATTAATTGCTGCCTTAATGAGTGCATACTGCATTCCGATCTGCGTATAACCACCCCAATAGACTTTTATTCTGCTGCTTCCTTCCAGAAAGAAAACATTATCCTTTTTTTCTACAGCAGCCTTAAACGGCCTGTCATCGACCCTTCTGTCAATATGAATATATATATCAGCTTCATCAGAAGAAAGAGCATTCACAAGGGCTGCTAAAGATCTTTCTTCCGTATAAGCAGATATCAACCATGCTATCTTCTTCACTTGAACACTTCCGCCTTAGATTTTTCAGCAACCTTTCCGTCTCTGACTTCATAGATAATATCGCAATTTCTGATCGTCGTAAGTCTGTGAGCAATGATTATCATTGTCTTCTGACCCGCAAGTGCATCAATCGACTCCATTACGGCAGTCTCAGTCTC
>JAIKZC010000177.1 GCA_024682575.1 Lachnospiraceae bacterium
TCCCACAGCAAGCGCCGTTATCTCAGGGAAAATTATTTCTTTATTCCCAAAGATTTCCGCCGCCAGCACCATTATCGTTACCAAAAACAGCGTTGCTGAATTCGTTATTAATTTCTTTTTGTAAAAATTATTCATAATAAAAACAGATATCAATCTTTCATTTTCTCTAACGCACTCTTTATTACAAGTCCGATGCCCACGACTATCGGGACAAATACCAGTAAAATGTCGGTAAATGATGAACAGGCAAAATGCAGCCTCATTCCAAGTATCAGCGAAAGAACCATAAGTCCGAAAGAACCCACAAGACATCCGTAAGTAAATTTACTGCCCTTCACAACAACGCCTATCGCCGATAAGATTATCAGCACGAAAATAATGCTCGATGTACTTATTCCCCCGATCGAGAAAAATCCGAATGATGAAACCCTCACCATCTTAAAAAGCATAAAAAGCCCAATTATCACCAGTATCCATCCTATATTCTTCTTCGTCATACTCTGCCTCCGTTTTTCGATACTTTTAATATTCTATCATCAGACATAAGGCGAAGTCTAGACGAAAAAATCCGCTGACCGAAAGAGAAGAACTGCTAACTTCTTCTCCTTCGATAGCGGATTTTCAGCTTTTATTTTTAATTAAAAAAATTATTTCTCAACAGTAACAATGACCCTCGCATAATGCTTAAGATGGTGGGCTCCGTCATCCTCTGCTTCGCAGATAATGTGGATCGTGTCGCCACTCTTTGCATCTTCCGGAACCTTAAATGAAGCTGTTTCGCTGCTGCTTCCTTCTATTACGATGCTGTTGATCTCTTCATCTTCTATAGGCTCTCTTGTGATATTAAGAAGCATTCCAAGAGAATCATCTTCTTTCATCTCATTAACTTCTCTCTTCTCATCCTGATAACTGTCGGCCTCAGCATATCTCCACCAGTTAACGGAAACACTGTCTCCATCAGGATCCGAAACCTCAGCCGTAAGAGTTACTGTCTCACCTGCTTTGGCAGTTATATCAAGACCTTCCTTGACTGTCACTGAAGGTGCGTGATTTGCATCCTCATAATTCTCTGCAACACACCAGTCTGCTCTGGCTGCAAAGTCATTCTGAATATCATCAAACCAACGTGTAAGTGTATATATGGCTTCAAAATCGCCTACATTCTTATCATAATCCAGGACGTTGTTTATCCAGCGGTTGTCTGAATCTTCGGCAAGACCAAAACGTCCTCCCCAGCCACCGTATGAAGGATTTTCCAGGCTTCTGAGTCCATTATTTACAAGATAAAGGAATGAAGGTGAATCTCCTTCGGAAATAAAATCATATTTTACATAGTCCGGATTATTCTTGAGATATTCATCAGAACCTCTCTGCTCTTCGTCCAGTTCGCCCTCGATCAGATTTCCGTCACCCATAAGTGCATAATGATCCATAAGCGCACCCTTATTCAAAAGATTCTTTTCATTCCAGTCTGCATGAAGTGCTGTGTTGACCGAATCATCGTGAAGCTGCCATGCATAAGCAAAATGCCAGAAATTCGAACGGTCGTTGATAATAGTTAATTCCGGCCAGCTTTTTGCAATATAATCACTATAGCTTTCATCCTGATCAAGAATTATATAAAGAACGAGTTTATCATATATTTTTTTCTGAATCTCTTCCCATTGATCCGTCTCAGAGTACTCCTCTTCGATCGACTTAAGAGCTCTGGCTGTGGTATTGGTACCGCCCCAGGTCTGCACATAAAGAGTCCTTTCATCATCATCAAGGAAAAGATCTTTTAAGAATTCGGATCCTTCCGTCACCTCTTCCATTTCGCCCTTATTACTGATATTTCCAATCTTTGTGATCTTTCTCAGCGAATCAGCATCAGGATAATTAGGATCATGTTTTTTCAGATTTGGAAGCACCTCTTCATATGAATCAAGATACTCGTAGATCCAGTCTGTACCGGTCCATCTGAAAGGTTCTATCCCCTTATCCTCATCCCCGGCGTAATGATACATAGAGCTTGTAAGCACTATTCCCGCAATGTCCATTTCATTCGAATAAAGAAGCGCTCTGATGACCGAATTCATATCGTCAACTTCACCGTCGGTTGTTATAACTGTTCTCGGTAAAGATGTCCTGTCAGTCTCCGCACTTTTCTCCGCTTTTGAAGATTCCTCTGTCGAAACGGCTTCCGAAACAGCTTCTGTTGCTGCAGAAGCATTTTCTGTCACTGTAGTTTCCGAAGCAGCAGGTGAAGCTTCTTTTGCGCCGCATCCTGTAACTGTTGTTATTAAAGCAGCAGACATTAAAATAGAAATCAATGATGTTTTCTTCATAATTCCCTCCGTAAAAACTTTTCTGTTCTTTAGGAGTGTACATGATTTAGTAGCTTTAAGCCATAGGAATCCGCTATTTTCCACTATTTCAACAATCCTTGATTTTTATTTTTAAGCAGAATAAACACAAAAAAATATATTTATTCAGTACTACTTAACATTTTGTTAAGTAGTGTTTCCTTTTATCAAAGTTGGTACTGCATACACTCTCATTTTGGTTTCACTTACTCCGTCAATTTCCCTTTTTAACAGCTGCATAGCTATCACAGCCCGGTCTTTATGCGGGATTTTTATTTGAGTCAGACTGATCTTATCCTGATATACCTTCGGCAGTTCATCTATTCCGACAAATTTAAATCGTCTCCAACAGTCGGCTCCGATTTTTTCAGCTGCCTTTATAACCGCTGCCGAAATCTGATAATTCTCCATTATCATCCCGTCATATATTTCGTTTGTCCTTAAAAAATGCTCTGCAGGAGCAACAGCCTCATCTATTGTGGCAGCAAAGCTTTTTATATCTGTTTTTTCAACCGGAATCCCTCTTTCAAACATCAGATGCATAAACTCGCGCCTGCGTTCATTAAAATTAAACAGCTCTTTATTCGTGGCAAGATAAGCTATTTTTGAAGCTCCCGCCCTTAAAAGTTCATCCACCGCAAGTTCCAGTGTTTTCCTGGCATCGATACACACGCAGGTATATTTTCCGTCAGAAACAACATAATCATATATGACCAGGGGTTTCTTTATTTTTTCTATAAATTCTCTGTCGGATTCTCTTAAATCAGTTCCAAATAGTATAATCCCTGCAACTTCCGGAGAAGCACACTCCTCAATAGCATCATTCCGACTTTCTTTATCCTCATATACCGTAGTATAATCCAGCCTGTAATTCATCTCTAAAGCTTCCTCTTTGAAAGCCTTCATCACTCCTGACCAAAGATCCATCTCGGGATTTTTTGATATTTCAACTTTATGTGTCAGCACTTCTATCAATATCTTTTTTTCAGGTTTTTTTTCATGATAAATTTTCTCATATTCTTCCTCGAGTTCCCTTTTACACTCAAGAATCTTCTTTCGCGTTTCGTCGCTTAC
>JAIKZC010000305.1 GCA_024682575.1 Lachnospiraceae bacterium
TCTTCATCCAGATAGCAATATGGATTATAATTTACTCCCGAGCCTATGATGATTTTCTTTACCTCTCCCGAATCATCACTTCCCGCAGCTTTTACAACATCTGCCTTACTTCCGCAGCCTGTGAGAATTGATGATAAAACAACTGATGTACCTAATGTAACCGCTGCAATTTTTCCGAATTTTTTCATAATTTGATGTCCTCCTCTTCTAATACGAACTGATTCCGTGATGCTTAGGATCAGTTATTATCATAAATATCTTCCGTAAAAGTCAGGCTTCCCCTGTAGCCGGCATATGTCCTGTTAAACACCAGCCTCTCATTCATCGGAAATGATGCAAGTATGAACTGGATATCTTTTTCCAGGGCAACCTCCCTTTCATTACTGCTTCCAAGCAGCAGGGTGATCTCATTTTCCTCTTCACGTATGGCTCTGTTTATTTCATACTGGTCAGTTTCAAAAATAACTTTTGGCGGGGAAGCATATTCCAGCCTGCTTATTTCAGAAACGATCCTTTCTTTATCCTCCTGCCTGAATATGGGTTCCGTAATTATCACAAGAACAGGTGTAAAGCTGTAATCATTAGCGAGATATCTCGTAATGCCTGCTGCATTATTTGCATCTGCCACAACAGCAAACCTTTTCCAGCTCACAACACCTATTGCCTGTGCAAGGTAATTATATACATAGTCTTCTTCTGCCCTGATATAGTCTTCGGTCTTCTGCCTGTCAAGTTTCATGGCATCCGCGACTTTTCTTATAAATTCCGTTGTATCTGTTGCTCCGATAAATAATCCCGGAATCCTTACGTACGGAACTCCGAATTTCCTTTCAAATTTTTCCGCCGGTCCCTTAAACAGCCAGGGATTCACAATGATATTCAATGCCGCATTGGAACATTTTTTGACTGTTTCTATATTCTGGTGTCCGGTAAAAAATGTATTTACCCTCAGTCCAAGTCCGGAAAGGATTCTGGCAATTTCCTCAAGTGAGCCGCTCCAGAAAGGATCATGATATGGAATTATTCCAAAAATATTTACAAGCTTATCATCCTTTTCCGACGGCTCCTCTATGACATTGTCTATCAAATTATTCCAGACAATCTCATAACCCAGGTTGCTGTCTCCTGCGAATCCAGGTGTATCTATGGCATAGACTTCGTAACCCTGTTCCCTGAACTCTTCCGCAGCGCTTACGACATCATCACCGATTATCCCTGCCGTGCATCCTGTCAGGACGAAATATGCATCAGCATCGATTATTTCTACTGCACCTTTAATAGTAGTCTTCAGCTTATCCAGACCTCCGAACACCACCTCCTTTTCAAGCATATTGCTCGAAGGGAGTGATACTCCGCTTAAAAAGCAGGAATTTTTATGTCCTGACTGTCCCTGATCAGCTGCTGTTGTCTGCATACAGCATCCGGGTCCTGAATGATATACAGGACATACCCTGTCTATAGCACCAAGTACGGAATTGATTCCGGCGAGGACACATCCGCCTTTTGGATTCTCCATAATTTCAGACATAGTGATCAAACATCCTTTCCTATTATGTATTTAAAAGCATCCTCACCATACCATGAATCTTTGTACGGAAGCCGTACATGCCGGGCCAGTTTTTTATTGAATCCGGGATTCTGAAGCTGATCGGCGATCTTATTTCCGAGGAAAAGCAGGCCATCATATCCCATAGTCGGTCTCTTTCCATCGAGAACATGTGTTGTAGGTATCCCAAGCTTTGCTGCCCATTCAGGAACACCTATGAACGCATCCGGTTTAAGTTTATTTACCAGATTAACCTGTTCAAACGGCTGCATGTTCGCAATATCCACAACATAGTTTTTGTGGATTCCATTGAGATATTCAATATCAGACTGTGCATCATCATCGTATGTAGGAGTTTCAAGTCCGACAAGCTCCATTCCAAAATCATCAATCAATGCAGCTGCTGCAAAAGACCTTCCCGTTCCACCGCAGATAAATACCCTTTTGCCTTGAAGCCTCTCCCTGAGTTTCGCAACAAGTGGCTCAATTCTTTCATGTTCCTTTGCTATTATCTCCTCGACTTCATCTTCTTTATTAAGGATCTTTGCTATACCTCTGTACCACTTATCGGTATTTCTGATTCCGATAGGCATTACAGTATGTGAATATGGAATTTCATAGTCTTCCCAAAGAGTTTTCATAAATTCATCCGCAAATACCTTACATATGGAAGTCGATGCCGTTGCGGCAGGTATCCTTCTGATCTTTTCCAGTGAACTGTAAAACGGTATGTAATTTACCTCTGCACCAATAAGCGTAAGCATTCTTTCCATTTCCTTCTGATCTGCATAGCTTACCGTCGTGGGTGCAAAGAGGTTGACCAGATTTTTTTCCTTAGGGACTTTTACTCCCTTAAGTATATATTTATTGATCGAAATGAAAGCCGCGTCAAAACCTGATGCGCATATCTTTGACTTAAAGCCCTCGCAATGAATGGGAATGATGATCGTGTCAGGATATTCCAACTGCAGATCGGATGAGATGGCATCAATATCATCTCCTATTATTCCCGAAGCACATGAGGCATACACGAAAATAAGCTTAGGTGCATATCTTTCAACAGCCTTCCTGACTGAATCCCTCAGTTTCTTCTCTCCACCAAAGACAACGCTTTTCTGGTCGATATTTGTTACGATGATCCTTGGATTTTTTACGTTTTTTATTCCCCTGTGAATCTGCCCGACCCTGTACATGTCGACAGCCATTATAGAGCATCCGACACAACCTTGGGGTGAATGAGAAATAAAAACAGAATCTTCAAGAGACATAAGTGCGGCCATACTGTTTATCTGCTGGCACTGAAGTCCCTGTGCAAAGCTCCTGTCAGCCCTTTTCAGACACCCTTTTCTGAAATTTTCTTCAACTTCCGCCCCTGTTGTCCCAAGATCATTTAATCTTCCCGGACGGCTCTCCCTTACACCTGAATATTTAATCACTTTTTTTCACCTTATTTATTAAAGAAATCTGATGTCATTTAAAAAGCCCTGTGGAAAGATACCTAAGACCTGTATCCGGCAATACGGCAACTATTGTCTTTCCTTCATTCTCCGGTCTTTTTGCGATTTCTGCCGCTGCATGGATGGCAGCTCCTGATGAAGTTCCCACAAGTATTCCCTCGCTTCTGGCGACTTCCCTTGCTGCCTCATAAGCCTGCCAGGTTTCCACCTCAAACTTTTCATCATATATATCAAGGTTCATCGTGGCAGGAACCCTTTCCTTAGGTATCCCGTCAAAAGGATGCACGCCCGTGATCTCATCCGGTTCCGGATTTTCCTCACTCGGAAGTGAACCTGGTCCGGGCTGGATTGCGACGATCCTTATATCCGGGTTTTTGCCCTTAAGATATTTTCCGGTTCCCGACACAGTTCCACCCGTTCCAACATTTGCCACGAATATATCGACGTTGCCATCCGTATCCTCCCATATCTCCGGGCCTGTTGTTGCCTCATGTATGGCAGGATTTGCCGGATTTGAAACCTGATCCACAAAATATATATCCTTCTCTTTAGAAAGAACCTTATCCCTCAGGGCAGCTATCGCAGCAACGAAGTCCCCATTTGTCGCTTCGAGCACTTCTGCAATGGCAGGCTCTTCTGAAAGCTTTATCGTCTCTCCACCGAATGCCTGAATGACCTGAAATCTTTCCTGACTTACGTTATCCTGCACATAGACTCTGAATTTATAGCCTTTAGCTGCCGCGATCGCAGCAAGCCCTATTCCGGTATTTCCGCTTGTTGTTTCCACGATAGTATATCCCGGCTTCAGGAGCCCCTTTTTCTCAGCATCCTCAATCATTGCAAGCGCTATCCTGTCCTTTACACTCTGGTTCGGATTGAAATATTCGAGCTTTACAAGTATCCTTGCTTTCAGGTCATGCTTCTTTTCAAAATTCACAAGCTCCAGCAACGGTGTTCCTCCGACAAGCTCTGCTATAGATCTGTTAATTTTAGCCATTTTTTACCCCACTTTTTCTCTGTTCTATCTTTTCATAATAGTCCGTTATTTTTCCCAAAGCTTCAGCAACACTGCATGTTACATCGAAATACGAGATTGCTTTTCTTTCAAGCTGTTTCTGTGCCTGAAAGCCGATTTTCCTGCAGACAAGACATCTGCAGTCAGATATCAGATCAACCCTCTCCGATACCTCCGATGGACCGGAGCATCCGCTGCCATTTCCACATCCACCGCTGCCGCAATTGTTTTTCCCTGCAGGCTTTCCTGACTCTCCTGTGTCAATCCCGCATTTCTGTGCAGTCAGCTCTGAAATTTCACGTTTTTCAATAAGCCTGTATTTATTTCCATCAGCTTCATAGATATTTATCTGCTTTATTTCCCCGAATTTCAGATCGATATTTATTCCGTCTGATGTCCCGACTGCTATTTTATAAGCCATAAGAAATCCCCTTAATTAAACCTCTGTACCGCAATGGTATAGATATCCTCGATAAGCCTTATCCCTCCGGTATATCCGGCATAAAAATCATCAAATACGACCTTGTCCTGAACCGGCCATGAAATATTCAGGAAATTTCCTTTGAGACTTTCTGTAACCTCTTTCTCATAGTAGCCGCCGAGGATGAGAGGATATCCATGATAATCATGATTCCTGATCTCTTCATGTATCCGGTGTCCGTCTGTTTCAAAAGCAACCTCCGCGGTAATGCCGAAATTGAGCTTTTTAAATTCCTCTGAAATCCTCTCCCTGTGGTTTTTCGGCGTATCATCCGTGATGAACTGCTTTGCCGGAACAAGCCCTAGATCGTTAACCAGAAATTTAGTAATCCCAAGGGCATATTGTGCATCTGCCACAACACTAAACTGCTTGTTGATGACTCTGTTTTCGAGGAATAAGTCTGCATATCTTTCAATGAGGTAATAATAATAGTCCTCATGCTCTTTAATGACTTTTTCAACCTTTTCATCTTCAACTCCTGCAAATTCAGCAACTTCACGCAGAAATTTACTCGTTTCCGCAGCACCTATGGGAAGGGTCGGATAATGCAGGTATGGTATTCCAAGCTTTCTTTCCATTTTTTTCATGTTGGAAAGTCCGACCCATGGAGAAATGAGAAGATTAAACTGGGCATTGGGAATACGGTTTATATTTTTAATTCCCCTCTTAAATCCAAAAATAGTATTTGGCGTAAGGCCGATCTCACTGATGAGCCTTTCTAATTCCCTGATATTCCCAAGCCAGAATAAATCCTGATA
>JAIKZC010000316.1 GCA_024682575.1 Lachnospiraceae bacterium
AATAATACACAGTTTTTACCGGTGGATAGATCCGGGAACAGAAGATTTCTTCCTATCGAAGTCAATATGAGGGAAGCAGAGTGTCATATACTTGAAAATGAAGCGGCTTCTCGTGCTTATATAGAGCAATTATGGGCTGAGGTGATGGAAATCTATATGTCGGGCAAATATACGCTTAAATTGTCGGATAATCTCTATCAGGATCTTATTTTATTACAGGAGAGACATTGTCCGGAAGATCCAATGGAGACTTCAATAAGAAATTTCCTTGAAGAGACAGCTCCGGAATACGTTTGTGCAAAGATGCTCTTTTATGAGGCACTTAATCACACAAACTATGAAAATCCCCAACAGTGGGAATCTACGGCGATAGGCGAGATTATGGATCAAAAAATGAAAGATTATAAGAGAATATCGTCGCATCATTTCAAGGAATATGGGACACAGAGAGCCTGGGTACTTACGAAGGACCCAGGCTTTAAATCTGTAAAAGATTCTATGGAGGAAGAAAATCCATTTTTTGATGGGGATTAAACATATAAACAGTTAAACAGTAACAGATAGGAAAAAGTAAAAATATAGAATAAAGAGTCTTAATAAAAAACAGTTTATCTGTTTATAAGGGATTTGTAGAGGCATCTGATATGGCGTTTTGGTCATACGGATGCCTTTTTTTATTGGATTTTGGAGGAGAGTATGGGTAAAAAGAAAAGTAAGGAATTAACATATACGATAAGCCTTGAAGATAAAGGAATAGCAAGGGAAATCAATGAATTGAAAAATATACTTAGATTTGATAACCTTAAGTCAGACGAGGTCAGCGCGATCGAAAATATGATCAGTAAAAAGAAAACAAAACTCGTAGAAGATGTTTACAGAACCGCACATCCGAGAGCAAAGGAGGAATTATTTTATCAGTTAGCGGATGGAAGATGGAAGAGTAAAAAACCGGATTTTTATGCTAAGAGCAGAGAGGAACTTGTAGAAAAGTTATATAAATTTTTCTTTGTTCATACTTTTAAGGAAGTCTATCTTGAATGGGTGTCCATGCGTATACGAAATGGTGTTAAGTCAAAAAAGACCATACAGGAAGATCTGTCAATCTTAAAAAACGTATATGAAAAAGAGCCTTTTATCGATATGCAGATCGGTGAAATAAAAAAGCGGGATATAAAGTATATGTATGAAAGATGGACCGGTCAGGGACTGATTACCAAGAAAGCGTTTGGAAACCGTAAATCGGCGTTGAATGGTGTATTCACTTTCGCAGCAGAAAATGATTATATTCCTATTAATTTCATACCATCGATCGGTACGTCTGAATTAAAATTCAAGGAACCGAGACACATAAATAAAGCTTTTTACAGGGAAGAACGGGAAAAACTTTTAAGGTATCTGAGAACATTGAAACAGGATGGATATACACTTGCCATTCAGTTAGCATTATATTCTACTTTTAGAATAGGTGAGCTCAGAGCAATAAAGCATGAAGACATATCCGGAAATATCTTACACATCGGGCATCAGCTGGTAGAAGAATCAGATTATTCCATTGATACAATGTATATGGAGGTATCCAAGGAACCAAGACAGATTAATGAGAAACTTCCCAAGGGAAATAGTCACTTTTCAGTAAGAAATGTCACGTTGATTTCTGATGCTGTAAAGATCATAGAGGAAGCCAGACGTATAAATCCGGATGGAGAGTATCTCTTTATGTGTAATGGAAGACCGCTTAACAACGACACGTTCAATGAGCGCCTCCGTAAATATTGTAAAGAAGCAGGAGTACCATATCTTTCGAGCCATAAATTACGCTACACAGTAGCATCAATTTTGTTTGCATCGGGAGTTGAAATTGCATATTTACAAAAAACTCTGGGACATTCAAATCGTGCAATGACAGAACATTATATCTATGAAACCGTTGATGAGCCGGTAGATATGACAGAAGCGCTAAACAGTATATTAGCTGTCAGCTAATAATTATGCATAAAATGCGCATAAGATTGTTCGAAATATAAAACGTTTCAGAGGCTATATTTACAAAGTTTTTTGCAATTTGAACCTTAGCTGAACCTATATTCATTAAAAAGAAAAAGCTGCAAACCCTGACCAGATCAGAGTTTACAGCTCCATAAGACTGCCGGCGACCGGAATCGAACCGGTACGGGCATCACTGCCCACGGGATTTTAAGTCCCGGGCGTCTACCTATTCCGCCACGCCGGCGTCTGTTCAAAAATAATGAACATTAGAATTATACATCAGTGATTGCGAAAGTGCAAGCAAAATATTATTATTAGA
>JAIKZC010000346.1 GCA_024682575.1 Lachnospiraceae bacterium
CACATTTGTGGGAAAAATTTTATAAGGTGGACAAGGCTAGAACTCACGAATATGGTGGATCCGGAATAGGTCTATCTATTGTTAAAGCAATTATGAACGCTTTCAATAAAGATTTTGGTGTAAAAAACTATGATAATGGAGTAGCGTTCTGGTTTGAACTTGACTCTAAGGGTGAATGAAGATTTTGGTTCAGTTCTTAAATGTTCTGAACCAAAACATTATAGGAGGTAGTTCATGAAGAAATGGGGGGTATGCATCTTTTTACTCATATCCACTGCAGCATTTATGACCGGGTGTGGTTCGCAGCAGCTGGATATTTCTGAAGAAGATGAGGAACGCGTTGTAAATTACGCGGCAACAGTACTTGATGAACATAATGCATCATCAAGCCATACATTAGCAAACTTAAGTGAGAAAGATCTGGAAAGAATTGTAAAACTGGATCTTGCAGCTGCAGCAAGAAAAGCAGAGCTTGAAGAAGAAACCGAAGAAGCGGATAATGGAGAAAATCCTAAAGAAGGAAATGAAACTCCTGATTCAGAGAATAATTCTGATGCTTCTGCCGAGGGTGAAGGTACAGAAGCTGAAGAAGCAGCGAAAAGTATAGCTGAAGCTATAGGACTAAGTGGTTTTGATATTTCGTATAATGGTTATGAAATATGTACTGAGTATCCAAACTCTGATGAAGAAGGTGTATTTGCAATTTCTACAGGATCAAGTCAGGATTCACTTTTGGTAATGCATTTTAATGTTTTTAATCCAAATTCTGAAACTATGAATTGTGATATACTCGATCTTAAACCAATGTTCAGAGCAAGTATAAGCGGACAAAAACACAGTCTGCTTACAACACTTTTACTTAATGATCTGGCAATGTTAAATGAAGATATAGAAGCCGGACAAACACTGGATGCAGTACTTATTGCAGAAATTAGCAATGAAAAAATTGAAGAAATAAGCTCTCTGGGACTTATAATAAGATCAGAAGACGGAAATTATGAAATTCCATTGGAGTAGAAAACGATATGAATAATTCAATTTTTAGAGAAAAAAGCATGTCACAGATTAATTCCCCGGAGAAGCTGAATGAGTATATCAGAATTTCTACTCCCGGAATCTGGATGACAATAGTTGCAATAGTTTTGGTAATCGTCGGCGTTTTAATATGGGGGATTTTTACAAGATTTGATCTCAATATGAATGATGGTTCGACAAAAGAAGTAAATCCTATAAGCTATGTAATAAATTAACGCAGTAAAAGAAATCCCGTACTTATAAGTTGTGAAAGCGTAGGTGGGCATACGGGATTTCTTGTGATAGTATGGGTATATTCTCATACTGTCAAGGTACGAAGTGCACTGCGTTATGAGCAAGTAGCGAAGCGGATTGTGAATATCATTAATTATAATCTTTCAATTAAATAATATCGGAAAGAAACATGGAGGGGGACCGTGATTTCAGACAAGAGTGCTATTTATGAGGAATACTCACCAAAGGTTCTTGCATATATAAAGGCAAGGACGGATTCAAAAGAAAATGCTGAGGATATATGTTCGACAGTTTTCTTAAAAGTATATGAAAAGCTTGATAGTTTTGATGCTACAAAGGCATCGATATCTACCTGGATATTTACTATAACAAGAAATACTCTGATAGATTATTACAGAGGCAATAAGCCTATGAGTGAAGTACCTGAAACTATATCGGATGATACTGATCTTGATGCAAATATCATGAACTCAGAACAACTTGAGACACTTGCAGAGGCATTGAAGAAGCTTAAGGAGAAAGAAAGAAAAGTAATAATATTATATTATTATGAAAATTTGAAGCTTAAGGAAATTGCTCTTCAAATGGGAATGTCGTATCAGAATGCGAAGATACTGCATCTTAAGGCACTGAAAAAACTTAGAGAGTCCCTGGAAGAATAACACACTAGAAAGGAATCATAAATTTTTATTTGTGGTTCTTTTTTTATGTACTTTTTGATCTATTATTCGTATAAATAGATATAAAAGAGATAAATAACTGCTATGAAAGGAGCCGTTTATGATAGATAGTTTACAGTTTGAAAATAAATTAAGATTATTATTTGATTATCAGAAATTTGAGAATAATTCCAATTTAGCTGAAGTTATAGAAGAAAGTATAAATACAAAAAATGTCTTTGAACTGGAAGATGAAGATATTGAAGAAGTTTTTGCTGCGGGCAATATAATAACACCTGATGTTCTTCCTGATGAAGAAGATGGCAATAATAATCATGGAATCTTAGGAAAAAACAAGTTTTGAATCATAATTTATAAAAATTAAAAACTCCTGCATTCGGATAGTGTGTGTGTTTGATATCCGTATGCAGGAGTTTTGTTTTTAAATTATTATAGTCGAAACTATATTATTTCTAGATTAAAATTATTTAACCTTGAATGTAACGATGAATGCTTTCTTGGATCCATCATTAAGTATATATTTGATCTTGTAGTTACCCTTCTTGGTAGGTGTGAATACACCACCGTTGATCATTGACTTAACTTTTTTGTTTCCAGTGATGGTGTAACCGATAAGGTTTACATCATAACCACTGTAAGTACGTCTTAATCCAGACTTTGTTACCTTAGTAATAGCATAAACACTCTGTCCAACTACTGTCGGAAGATCTGAGATATTTACAGAACCATTGACACTGGCAGTTGTTGTGAATTTATTTGAAACTTTTCTGCTTGTCTTCTGGTAAAGAATTTTCTTAACCTTTTCAATAGTTACAAAGTTAATATTAATAGAAGTATCATTGCAGCTAACGCTGATGGTTGAACTGTTTCCTACAGTAGCAGACTTGCTTACTTTAAGTTTGCCCTTCTTTACACTAATATCAGAGCTTGAACTTGACCAGTTAGCTGTTTTTGTAACAGATGACTTAAGAACTTTTCCGTCTGTTCCAACAAGCTTAAGCTTTTCAGACTTGCCTTTGTCGATGTAAACAGTAGTATTGTTAGTAAGAATAGTACCATCTGCACGTGCAACTCTTACTGCACTAACCTTAGCTGTACCGCTAACAGCCTTATATGCATTAATACAACCTGTATCAACGGAACTTCCAACGGTATAGTTGTTATAGGTTTTTTCGTCTGTGCTGGCAAGAAGTTTATTTTCTACAGCTTCAACAGCTGAAGCTGTGTTATTATTGATAAGATCAGGATTTGCAGCAAAAACAAGTGCAGCAACACCGGCAGCTACAGGACAAGCCATGGAAGTACCTGCCATGTAAGCATAACCTGTAGTTAAATATCCTGTATCGGTATAGTCTGAAGGTACTGTAGAAAGGTTATCTACTGAACCATAGGTTCTGTTAAGGCAGCTTCCGCCGGGAGCTATAAGATCAACAGTTGAACCATAGTTTGAATACCATGCAAGTTCAGGATCTGAAGGTGAGTAAGTATGTCCATATACAGTATTGCTTGCATACATACCATATCCGGCAGATGCGATTGAAAGAACATTATTGCATGCTGCAGGATAGCTGGGAGTATCGGTAGACTCGTTTCCAGCAGCTACTACAAGAACAGTACCGTTATTGCGAAGGTTATTCAGGCAGTTCTGAAGCATAGCAAGTGTGCTGCTATCGCTGATATATCCGCCAAAACTCATGGAAGCAACATCTACGTCTAATTCTGCAGCTTTATTAATACCCTTGAAGATATTTGAATAACTGATTCCTGTAGATCTTGAAATCTGAATGATATAAAGCTGAGCACTTGGAGCTACACCGGCAACACCGATTCCATTGTCAAGTGAAGCTGCTATAGTACCTGCACAATGTGTTCCATGACCTACACTGTCAGTAACATCAGTTGTTCCGGTAACTGTGCTGTAGGTTTCAGCGATGTTTGATTTAAGGTCTTCGTGAGTAACATCACAGCCTGTATCAAGAACTGCTACTTTAACACCGCTTCCCTTGGTTACTGACCATGCTTCATTAGCACTAATGGCATCAAGGAACCACTGTTTTGAAATGTAAGTATCATTGTGGCCGGAAAGTGACTGGGTTGAAGCAGTTGTATCAAGATCAAGCTCTTCGAATGTAATAGAGCTATCAGATGAATCTACTGTATCGAAGCTTGCGATGTAGTTAGGATGGAGAAGTACATTACTGCTGAGTGAATCTGAAGCAGTATTGAATACATCTATAACATCAGTATCAAATTTAAGTGTAGCAACACCATCTGAATAT
>JAIKZC010000367.1 GCA_024682575.1 Lachnospiraceae bacterium
ACAGACGATTTTCCAAATATAAAAGATAACTATAAGATCTGGTTTGAACAGCTTGAGAGTAAAATTTCAGCTCCGAATATTGAAAAGATCAAGGCTCTTATAGATAATATACCTGATAAAAACACTTATCTTCATGGCAATTTGAATCTAACCAATATTGCCGTTGTAAATGATGAATTATATTTACTTGATATGGCGGGTTCATCCTATGGACATGCAATCTTTGACCTGCAGGTACTCTATGAATCACTTGTCAAACATGAGAAAGAACATCCAGGATACTGCAGCAGTACAATTGGTTTATCAGCTGATTCCTGTGCACAGTTTTGGGATTTGTTCTTCTCTGTGTATATAAGAGGACAGGATTCGTCAGCACGCAAAAAACTGCTGAATTTACTCGAGCAGTATTACATTCTGAATCAACAGCTACTATCCCTTATTTAAAAACATATGACTTTTCGTCACTTCGTGCCTCAAAGTCATGCAAACAAGCCATTTAAATGTGGCTTCGCCACGGGCTTGTTTGAGTAGAGTACTTAGCGAGGTTTTATCGAGCTTAGTACGAACCATACAAGTTTGCTTAGCGAGGTTCTTTCGAGCTTAGCAAGCTTGTTTGCCACTTGATTTACGTTATTATACGGAACCCGCAGTAAATGCGGATTCTTGTAATTTACAATTCAAAAATATATTCTATTGTCAAGTTGACGCCACTCTTGACTACAAATAAAAATAAATGCTGAAATGTCGTCACCGACGGCGAAGAACTCAAGAATAATAGGTTTTTCTCAGTCGGTCAGGGCATTTTAGCATTTATTTTTATCCAGTCAAGAGCAGGCCGCTGGCGCGGTGGCTGTCAGGAACCTCAGGCTCAGAATCTAAGAACAATTATTATGGACATCCTGGAAACTGTGAGTCAATCCAAAGTATGTCATGAAATCAAACGTACACTTGCCAGAGCATATTTCATAGAGGCGAAGAAAGTATGACTAAAACAGAGAGAACGTGCCGTTTTAGGCAAAAAAGGGAAAGAAAAGCAGCAGCCGTGTGAAAGAAAAAAGAAGAGAGTATGACTAAAACAAAGAGAACGTGCCGTTTTAGGCAAAAAAGGGAAAGAAAAGCAGTAGCCGTGTGAAAGAAAAAAGAAGAAAGTATGACTAAAACAGAGAGAACGTGCCGTTTTAGGCAAAAAAGGGAAAGAAAAGCAGCAGCCGTGTGAAAGAAAAAAGAAGAAAGTATGACTAAAACAGAGAGAACGTGCCGTTTTAGGCAAAAAAGGGAAAGAAAAGCAGCAGCCGTGAAGAAAGAAAAAAGAAGAAAGTGTACCTAAAACACAGAGAATGGGTGGTCAAGTTTTTCAGTTCAAAGTATGCCATAAATCCAGAATATTGTTCATCAGAGCATATTATATCAAGTTTTTCAGTTCGAAGTATGCCACAAATCTAATATATTACTCATCAGAGTATATTTTACAAATAAGAAGTTGACTGGGAATAATCTGCACATACAAACTTCCGGATGTCCACAATAATTGTTCTTAGATTCTGAGCCTGAGGTTCCTGACAGCCACTGCGTAAGCAGCTTGCTCTTGACTGGATAAAAATAAATGCTAAAATACCTTGACCGACGGAGAAAAAACTATTGTCCTTGAGTTCTTCGCCGTCGGTAATGACATTTCAGCATTTATTTTTATCTATTGTCAAGAGTGGCGTCAACTTGACAATAAAATATATTTTTGAATTTTAAATTGCAGTAATCTGCGTTCAGTGCAATTTTCAAACTAAAACATATTTTTTGCAAATCATGCACAATAAACTGCAGGTCATGCACGAAATATTGAAATAGAATGTCGAAAAATTTATCATATACCCATAATTAATTTGCGCAAATTTTACAGAGGGTGGGTCACTTATAAATTGCATGGATAAGGACAGGATAAAAAATGAGAAGACATTCGATCTTGTGGACAGGACTTGCGTCAACTACAGCTTTCCTTCTTGTTACAACAACAGTTGGCTTAAGCTGTATGAAAGGTTACGAGGGTACAATTAATCAGGCACTGGGCATTCAGACGAGTAAAGTCGTGAATGAAAATGCCGGAGAAGATACAAGCTATTATGAAAGTGAATACGGAGAACTCAACGCAGAGAATCTGCAGAAACTCATTACTGATACTTATGATGAGGCAGTGCAGGAAGAGGTTGAGGGAGCCGTATTATTAAAAAATGACAATAATGCTCTTCCGCTTAAAAGCGGGGTCAGAGTGACATTATTCGGACACGATTTTGTACAGCCGCTTTATAAAAGCTCATCTGCCGGTTCGAAGGGTTACGAGACAGAGTATTGCATAGACCCCTATACTGCATTTTCAGAAGCCGGAATGGTTATAAATGATACGCTTTTTGATGCATATAAGGCAAGTGAACTACAGAGAGGAACAGGTAAGTTTGATTTTCTGACACAGACAACAAGCGTGCTGTCACTTGGAGAAGAAGAAATATCATTCTATACAGATGAACTCAGATCATCCTGGGAAAATGATTACAATGATGTGGCTATCGTAATGCTGGCCCGTGAAGGCGGAGAGGGTATGGAGCTCGAGCTTGAGGATAAGTTCGAAGGTATCAGTCAGCTTGCTCTGCATCAGCAGGAAAAAGATATGCTGGATATGATAAAATCCTCTGGAAAGTTCAAAAAAGTCATTGTACTGGTAAACAGCGGAAATCCGATGGAGCTCGGATGGCTCGATGATTACGGCGTAGATGCATGTCTCTGGATCGGAGAACCCGGACAGAGAGGTTTTGAAGGAGTTGCGAAAATACTCATGGGTGAGGAGAATCCTTCAGGACATCTGACAGATACTTATGCCTACAATTCACTTTCATCACCGGCAGTAGTGAATGGAAGTTTTAATAATCAGGAATGGGCAAATCTTGATGAAGTTCTTAAGAAAGTTGATGATGCCGATGAAGCCGTTACATATTCGACAGTACAGGCCGAGGGTATTTATATAGGATATAAATATTATGAGACACGTTATGAAGATAGTGTTTTAGGAAACGGAAATGCAGACAGCAAGGCAGGATCTTCTGACGGAAAGAACTGGAATTATGCTAACGAAGTTCAGTATCCTTTCGGTTACGGCCTTTCCTATACAAGCTTTGAGCAAAAGCTCGATAAGGTGGAAATTGATGGGGATGATATAAAGGTAACGGCAACAGTTACCAATACCGGAGACAGAGCCGGAAAGTCTGCAGTTCAGGTATATGCCCAGACTCCTTATGGTGATTATGAGAAGGAAAATCTCGTGGAAAAATCATCTATCCAGCTTTTGAATTTTGCAAAGACAGGAATCCTTGAGCCGGGTGAAAGTGAAACCTTGACCATTGACTGTGATAAATATCTTCTTGCAAGTTATGATCGTAAAAAGGCAAAAGGATATATCATGAGTGAGGGTGAATACTATATCACACTCGGTGATAATGCGCACGATGCAATAAATAAGGTTCTTGCTGCTAAGGGCGCCGAGGGCATGACTGAGCCTGATGGATCAGCTTCAGCAGTCAATGCTGATAATGTTTATAACTGGCAGGAAAAATTTGATGCAGAAAGCTATCATAATTCGAGATATACAGGAGAAGAAGTAACCAACCGTTTTGAGGATGCAGATCCTAACAGCTGGGAAGAAGGAACTGTAACTTATCTTTCAAGACAGGACTGGGATGCAACTTATCCTTTGAAGGCAACACAGCTCACACTTACTGATGATATGATAAAGCTTCTTTCCGGAGATACTTACGAAAAACCGGAAGATGCAGCTTCGGTGGCTGATTATGTCCAGGGAGACAATAAGGGAATTCCTCTCGCTGCAATGATAGGACTTGAATATGATGATGAAAAATGGGAAGAATACTTAAATCAGTTTACTATCGAGGAACTTGCGTCAAATCTTGCCGATAACTTTGGAACCAAGGAAGTTACTTCAGTCGGTAAACCGGCTATAGTTGCAGGAGATGGACCCGATGGTGTTGGCGGAACCTTTGATGAAAAGAAATACGGTGACGGAAGACAGGACTGCTCATTCCCGACAGAAATAGTTCTTGCATCAACATTTAATAAAGACCTGATGGCACGCAGGGGTGCATTAATGGCTGAAGAGTGCATGTATCTCGGCATGACAGAGGACTGGATGCCGGGGGTAAATCTTCACAGAACACCTTTCGGAGGAAGAAATTTCGAGTATTATTCCGAAGATGCAAACATGAATTATCTTTGCGAAATCCCTGAGGTTGAGGCTGCAGAGGCAAAAGGAATTGCAGTCGGAAGTAAACACCTTATAGGAAATGATCAGGAAAACAATCGTGAAGGTGTTGCGGTATTTTGCAACGAACAGGCTTTGAGAGAAGGCGCTTTAAGAGGTGTTGAAGGTTCACTTGCAGTTGCAGGAGCACATGCGGTAATGCATGCCTACAACAGGATCGGACTTGTTTGGAGCTCGGCAAGCAAGGCACTTTGTACAGAGGTTGTTGAAAACGAATGGGGATTTAAGGGTCAGCAGGAAACCGATGCGGTCATCTATCCTGAAGGTACTTATAAAGGTCACTTTGCAACTACTCTTGAAGCAGGTGTAGACAACTATTGTCTCGATTTTGGAGGAGGCTCATCAACCGCAGTAGCAGAGCTGATCAAGTCGAATGATGACGGATATCTTTTGGGATTATTAAGAAAATCAGTACATGATTATCTTTACATGGTAGCCAACAGCAGTGCGATGAACGGTTACAGCGTTAATTCAAAGATAGTAGCGGTTACTCCCTGGTGGAAACCTCTTGGAACCGGCCTCATAGTTCTTTTCTCGTTAATAGAGATAATCTGTCTTATCATGGGATTCAGAAAATGCAGAAAAGAAGAGAATATCAGTATTGAGGAGGTAGTTCAAAATGGAGAAGCTTAAATATAAAAAGACAATAGGATTTATTCCTGTGATACTGGCTGCTGTATTGGAAATTATAGGACTTGTGCGTTTCTGCCTCTGGGCAGGCGCGCACAACGCCTTTGATGTAAGCATAGTGACTGTACTGCTTATCGGCATAGCAGCTTCGGTGATAATGTATTTTGAGGATATTGATTTCCTCGCGGTAATAGCCACAGCATGTTTTAGCTACGGATGCATCAAACACTTGACCAATCAGGTAGGCTCTTTCGTAGATGCCTTTCAGGGTGTTAATCTTTTCGGAGATGCTACACAGGTTTCAAATATTATTTCCATCGGAATAATACTCGGCGTTGGAATTTTACTTATGATAATTGCCTCTTTCATGAAAAGAGAAAAAACGGTCGTTGCAGGATCAGAAGTTTAAGATATAGGAGAAGCAATGAAAAAAATCGATTTTAATAATAACTGGATATGTTACCAAAAGGGAAAAAGAGAGAGCGCTTTTGCGCTTTCTCTGCCGCATGATGCAATGCTGCTCGATGAGAAGGATTCAAAGAGTGTCTGCGGAGTCAACAACGGCTGGATCATGGCAAATGACTATGTTTATGAGAAGACATTAAAGGCAGATCCGGAATGGAAAGATAAAAATATAAGCCTCTATTTTGAGGGAGTATATCATAAAGCAAATGTATATATTAATAACGTAAAAAAGGCATATCATCATTATGGCTATACTCATTTTATGGTGGATATCACAGATGAGATCGATTTTTCAAAGGATAATATTTTAAGGGTCGAGGTTACAAATTCCGACCAGCCAAATTCAAGATGGTATTCGGGAACAGGGATTTACAGGCCTGTATGGCTGGAAGTCAGGCCAAAGAAATATATAAAGCCCTTTGGACTTAAGATAAAGACAGTAGATTTTAGAAAAGGAATATTGGAATTATCTGTAAAGACTAATGCTGCCGGTTCCCTTAAGGCAGAGATATTTGATCCTGATGGAAATAAGGTATGGGAAAAGACAGTCGTAACTGATGGGGATTGCCGCATAAAAGCCGGGATCGATAAGCCGAAGCTTTGGAACAGTGACAGTCCTGATCTCTATAATTGCAAAGTGACATTTGGGGAAGATTCCTGTGAAGAGAAATTTGGTATCCGTGAAGTTTCTCTTACAAAGGATAAAGGACTCTGCATTAACGGAAAAAGAAAACTTCTCCTGGGAGCCTGCATTCATCATGATGAAGGAATCTTAGGCGCGGCAGAATATGATTTTGCAGCCTATAGAAAAATAAAAATCTTAAAGGACAATGGCTATAATGCGGTAAGAAGTGCGCATAATCCATGTTCAGAGGCGGTGCTCCGTGCCTGTGATGAGCTTGGAATGCTGGTTATGGACGAATATGTGGATATGTGGTATATGCACAAGACCAAGTATGATTACGCCACAGAGGTTGAGAGCAATTTTGCGGAAGACTTTGTCGATATGGTAGATAAAGATTTTAATCACCCCTCGGTCATAATCTATTCCACAGGAAATGAAGTAGGAGAAAGTGCGCAGGAGAGAGGAATAAAGCTCTGTGCAAGGATGACGGAGGAGCTTCACAGACTTGATCCAACCAGACCTGTAAGCTGCGGGATAAATATTTTCTTTAATCTTTTGAGCTCTATGGGGTTTGGCGTTTACTCTGATAAGAAGGCAGAGCAGGAGGCAGCCGATACGGGTAAAAAGAAGGCTGTTGGAAGTGAATTTTTCAATAATCTTGCAGGACTTTTAGGTGCAGACTTTATGAAATGGGGTGCTTCACTTTATCCCTGTGACTTGAAGACAAAGGGCGCGTTCGCGGCAATGGACGTTGCAGGATATAACTATGGAATAAAGCGCTATGAGCATGACTTAAAAAAATATCCTGACAGATATATTTTAGGAAGTGAGACTTTCTGCTCGGATGCTTATAAATTCATGAAACTTGCGAAGAAAAATCCGAGAATCATCGGTGATTTCGTATGGTCGGGAATTGACTATTTAGGCGAGGTAGGAGTAGGTTCCTGGGAATATGCGGATTATGCACCTGACTTTTCGCACGGAAAAGGCTGGGTGGCAGCAGGCTCCGGAAGAATCGACCTTACAGGAAAACCGCTTGCTGAAATGAGCTATACCCGTGTTGCTTTTGGTATTGATAAGATCGGGCTCGCAGTGGTTCCGGTATGCTACACAGATCAGAAGCATTCTCCGTCTGCCTGGAAGATGTCAAATGCGATGGAGAGCTGGTCATGGCGCGGCTGTGAAGGTGCCGATGCAAAGGTTGAGGTCTATGCGAAGGCAGATCATGTAAGTCTTTTTCTTAATAAGAAAAAGCTTGGAACGAAACGTTTTAACGGAGACTGTAAATTTGTTTTTAAGACAAAGTATCATGACGGTGAATTAAAGGCAGTTGCCTTTGACGGAGCCGGAAAGAAGCTTGCGGAGAAGGTTTTAAGAACAGCCTCCGAGGAAACGGTTCTGACGCTTGAACCAGAGAATAAACGACTGGAAAAGAATGACCTTGCCTATATAAGACTTAAATTTACAGATAAAAACGGTATCGTCAAGCCGATGGAGAGAGCTGAAATAAAAATAGAGGTTGAAGGCGGAAAGCTGCTGGCTTTCGGAAGTGCATGTCCTTATTATATCAAGAGCTATCTTTCGGATACTGCAGATACATATTATGGAGAAGCACTGGCAATAGTAAAGCCGGATGGCGGAAAGAAGGTAAAGATCAATGCATACAGCCGTATCGGAAACGCAGAGGTGGAAATTGAAGGATAAGTGGAATAAATTCAGTGAAGCTCATCCGAAGCTGTCTAAGATTTTATATCAGATTTTTTATTTTTATGTTTTCAGTCTTAGCGTAACTATCTTTCAGTATCTGATGTTTACTTTTCTGCCTTATCTTTTTGGTATTAAACTTGCGGGAACGGAATTTATGTGGCCGCAGATTCAGATGAATATGTTCGGCTATTCTTATAAATGGAACATCCTGGGTTATGATATAGCCCGGGATGCAGCCGGAAATGTTATTATAGGCGGAGGCTTAGGCTATTTTTTATCCTACGAGATAGGAGCATTTTTAGCCCAGTGTATAAATTTTCCTCTGCAGAGAAATATAACTTTTAAGAGTAAGGGAAATATAGGAAGGCAGATAGTATGGTATATAATTGCCTGGATACTGATATCGGTTTTCTGCAATGCTATAAACGGACTCTGGCTGCCGATCGCCCAGCAGAACTTCAGCCCGCATGTCTACAATATTCTTGTGACCTTCATAACCGGCGGAGTTTCGATGATAATATACTTTTTTGTATATAAGATCATCTTTTGATAAAATATATTTATATAGAAAAATCTCACTTGAAATCAGCAGTTTTTGATGATCTGAATAAGGTGACAGGATGTATAAGATTGCAATAGTAGATGATGAAAAAGAGGCACGCGACTGCATATGCGAAAGTATGGAGCGGCTTGGAAAAGAGATCTCAGAGGAATTGGAGCTTAAATGCTTTGATTCCGGAGAGTCTTTTCTTTTAGGGTTTGACGGCAGCTATGACATGATCTGCCTTGATATTGATATGGGATCTCTTAGTGGTATAGAAACTGCAAAAGAAATCAGAAAGACAGACGGAAAGGTCTGTCTTATTTTCGTTACCAATATGGCTCAGATGGCGATACGCGGATATGAGGTCAGGGCATTTGATTTTATATTAAAGCCGATAGATTATTATTCTTTTTCCATGAAGCTTAAAAGTGCTTTTGCAGTCATAGGGCTGAAAAAACCAAAAAACATCCTGATAACATCGGCAGGAGGAGTTCAGAGGATATCGACGGACGACCTGCGTTTTGTTGAGGTAAACGGACACTATCTATATTACCATACTAAGGACGGGATCTTTAAGCAGAAAGCATCTCTTAAAGAACTGGAAGAAAAACTGGCAGGACCCGCTTTTAAGCGTTGTAATAACTGTTACCTCGTGAATCTCAAATATGTTGAAAGAGTTGAGAAAGAGGATATCTGTATAGGCGGAGAGAGACTGAAAATGAGTCGCTCGAAGAAAAAGGAATTCTTAAATTCTCTGGCAAATTATATGGGGGGAATTATCTCGTGATGATGACTGAATGGAATAAAATATCTTATATGGTGCAGCTTATAGCAGCCTGCATAATTACCATGATCCCCGGAATGAAAAGGGAAGGATACAAGCTTAGAATGGTGATGTCTTCCGCTGTGCTTTTGATCATCAGCTATGCTGCAAACAGCTTTATAAAAGTTGAAGAGATCGGTCTGATGCAGCTTCTGTACTGGGGTACATATCTTTTATCCATAATAGGCATGACCTGGCTCTGTATGGAAACAAGTCTGTATACGGCGATCTTTTGCAGTCTGTGTGCCTGTGCGGTGCAGCATATAGCATTTGACTTCATGATGATAACGGAGCTTAGCGGAGTTGGGTATCCTTTGATCTTTTTAGGCATATATATCCTTGTATTTATGGTTTATTATCTGTTTTTTGTAAAAAAAATCTACAACAGCGGACTGATCGAAGTCAACAGAAATTCCATAATTTCTGTTTCTACTATAGTCCTCATTGTCTGGTTCATAAGTGTAATGGAAATGTGGGTAAAGACAGATAATACGGCAATGGTCGCAGAAAAAATACTCTTCAGGATCCTCGATATGCTCTGTTGTTTTTATGCTGTATGGGTACAGGTAAGCCAGAAAGAAAATATAATCCTTCAAAGGGATATCGAAGGAATCCAGATGACTTTAAGCCGTCAGAAAGAGCAGTATGACATTAAGATGGAGACGATCGACCGGATCAACCGTAAATGTCATGACTTGAAACATCAGCTCCGCGCGCTTAAGAATATTTCTATGGAGGACGAAAGAGAAGAGTATATTAAAGGTCTTGAAAACGACATAATGATCTATGACAGTACTGTTGATACGGGAAACAAGCAGCTGGATGTGATCCTTATGGATAAGCTCCTCTTTTGCAAAAATCATTTTATTAATTTTACTTGTATGGCAGACGGAAGCAGACTTGGCTTTATGAAGCCGCATGATATTTATGCTCTTTTTGGAAATGCTCTTGATAATGCTATTACGGCTGTCTTAAAAATTGACGAGCATGAGAAAAGGGTTCTCGACTTAAAAATAATCGATCAGAGCGATATAATGGTCATTCAGGTTCAGAATTATTTTGAGGGAACGATAAAGTATGAGAACGGAATGCCCGTTACAACGAAATACGAGAAAAACGAGCATGGATTTGGAATAAAGAGTATGCGCTATACGGCGGAAAAATACGGCGGAACGATAACCACCAACGCAAAAGACAATATTTTTACATTACAGATACTGCTTCCCGAGTTATAAGACCCGGGAAGCAGATTTTTATCAGCTGAAGAATGCCTTTCTGATCTCCTCTACAGGCATATCGTGTCCTGTGAAGAGCTTGAAGGATGCGACTCCCTGCCACATGAGCATGCCCTTTCCGCCGATGGTTGTGCAGCCTGCTGCCTTTGCCTCGCGGAGAAGCTTGGTCTCAACAGGGTTGTAAACAGCGTCTGTTACAATGAGACCGGGACGGAAAACTGAAGTATCCTTAATGATGCTTTCATTTTCCATTGGCTTCATTCCTACGATGGTCGCATTTGAAAAGATATCTGACTTTGAGATTTCTTCTGCAAGTGCATCTGCATCTGCGAGATCACAGACCTTAACTTCGCAGTCAGGACATTTTTCTCTGATCTTGTCTGCAGTTGCAAGTGTTCTATCGAAAAATTTATCTTTGATATTGAAAATGGTTACAGCTGCGGCTCCGTCAAGAGCACTCTGAACTTCTATAGCTGTAGCAGCTCCGCCGCCTCCGGCAACAACGACTTTTTTACCCTTGATGTCAATGCCGTTGTCTTTGAGCATATTTACATATCCTTCTCCGTCGGTGATATATCCTGTAAGAACACCGTTATCGTTTACAACGGTGTTGCTTGCTCCGATGATCTCCGATGCGGGGGAAAGTTTATCGACGTTCTTTGCTGCAGCGATCTTATCGGGCATTGTTACATTATAGCCTCTGATATTTAAGGTGCGCATTGCATCGAGTGCAGCGGGAACCTGATCCTCTTTTACATCAAAAGCAAGATATGCATAATCAAGACCCAAAAGTGAAGCTGCCAGATTCATCATGGCAGGTGATGTAGAGTGTGATACCGGTGAGCCTAAAAGCCCCAGTAATGTTGTCGTAGCTGTAATTCTTTTCTCCATTTTGAAATCTCCTCCGAATTATCCCGATAATGACTTTTGCCATTTCTTTTATTAGTCTTTCAACGGTTGTATCATAATATATCATTAAACCATGATTTAATCAAGCACAAATTTAACGCATTAACGCTTTTATGCGTTAAAGTATTCACAATCGAGTCCATATTAGATTATTTGATCCCAAGAGAATATAAATTCACAAAAAATAAAAAGATGTATTACGTTTAATCACTTATAAATTGTAATGTATTGTTCAAAATAGACAGCTTTTTTGTTAATTACTCCTTTGTACTGTTCAATATGTTGAAATTGGATTGGATATGAATTAAAATTGTATTAATAAAAATACAAGGTATAAGAGGCCTTGAAACAGGAGGGAAAGATTAATGAAAAAGTTACTTAAAAGCATAGCATCAGTCGTTACGACAGCAGCTATGCTGGCAGCATCGTTCACTATTTTGCCGGCGACTGCCGTAAACGCGGCGGCTACGACGCCGGAAAGCGGAAACATTTACTACATCAAGAACAAGAACAGCGGATTGTATCTGACAGTAGAAGATGATTCTGCAGAAGACGGTGCAAATGTCATCCAGTCTACAGGTACGGGTTCTTTAGGACAGAGATGGATACTGGAAGAAAACAGTTCTACAGGATATTACAGACTTCATCCTGCAACAGACATGAGCGGAGGAATATCACTCGATGTTGCAGACGGTGATTCTTCAGATGGCACAAATATACAGATTTATACAAATAATGGTTATTCGGCACAGAATTTTGCAATCCTGGAAGCTGACGACAATAGCGGATATTATATTGCAACTGAGGTTTCGGATTTTGAGTCAGCCCTTGATGTTTACCATGCAAGATCCACATCAGGAGCAAACGTTCAGGAATATACATATAAAGGATCTGATAACCAGATCTGGTATTTCGAACAGGCTTCATGGCCATCAAGCAGTTCTTCGAGCTCCAGCAGCTCTTCAAGCTCAAGTTCATCATCAGATGATGACGAGGATAAGCTTATCTCTGACGGCTGGTATTATATCAAGAATATAAACAGCCAGAAATATGTAGAGGTTGAAGACGGAGACGACAGCAATGGTGCCAACGTTCAGCAGTACACCGGAAACGGCTATTCCTGCCAGAAATGGTATGTTGAAAATCAGGGCAGCAATTATATCACACTGCAGAGCGGAATGAGCGGCGGCAGGATGATGGATGTCACAAACGGCGGAACAAGCGATGGCACCAATGTTCAGATCTATGACGAAAACGGTCTCGATCCTCAGGAATTCAAGGTTGTTGAGAGTGATACAGACGGTGCTTACTGCCTTCTTACAAAGTGCAGCGATGAGGAACAGGCACTTGATGTTTATGGCTGGTCAACAGATGACGGCGGAAATATCAATACCTGGACTTATAACGGACTTGCATGCCAGCAGTTTAAGTTTGAGTCAACTGGTGATTCGAGCTCTTCCTCAAGCTCAAGCAGTTCATCGAGCTCAAGCTCTTCTTCAAGTTCCAGCAGTTCTTCAAGCTCTTCGGGACTTTCATCTGTATATCCCAATCAGGAGCTGAATTTCGTAAACTGCTCTGACGGATATTATCTCACAGGAAGCAGTTCTAACGGCGGAACAGTAACAACTGACAGTGATTCATCAACATCAAACAGATGGATATTAAGTTATGTTGCTTCGGGTGTTTACAGGATCATAAATTCGGAAACAGGTTATTGCCTTACACCTTCAGGAAGCAGTGTAACAAGTGGTGTTGCAGTTACATCCACAGCTGTTACATCAGGTGATAAGACACAGTATTGGAAGATAGCATCCGTAAAGACAGATACAAACGGAGACGCTCTTAACTACAAGATTGTAAGTTATAATAACAGCTCACTTGCGATAACTCTCTCCGGAAGCAGCTATAAGCTTTCATCCTACAGCGGATCATCAGCTCAGTGCTTCAGGGTAAATTCCTATGGTG
Organism: Lachnospiraceae bacterium; assembly: GCA_024682575.1. GTDB lineage: Bacteria > Bacillota > Clostridia > Lachnospirales > Lachnospiraceae > NK4A144. Next base: position 13,222 of record JAIKZC010000367.1, read on the forward strand.
CTGAAGGTTTTGCCGGCTACAGCAAGGATATGGACGGAAATGAAAAGGCATCAGTTACAGGCGGTGTATTCGGAAAGACTGTTACAGTAACATCTCTTTCAGACCTTCAGACTTATGCATCAGGTTCAACACCTTATACTATCATCATTGGTGCAGACCTTTCACAGAGCTCACTTACAAAAGTAAGCGTTGGTTCAAACAAGACCTTTATCGGTTCTTATGATGCGCATACTCTTTATAACATTCATTTCCGCAACATTTCTTCATCAGGAAATAATGTATATAAGAATATCATTTTCTCACATGCTGTAAGCATTAACGAAAATGATGATATCCAGATGTATATTTCAGATGGCAATAATTTCTGGCTCGATCACTGCTCATGGCCGGGACACGATATGACCTCAGATACATCAACTCATGAAAATGATACAGATAAGTTCCTCTATGTAGGACTTCAGGCTAACTATGTTTCTGTAACAGGCTGCTTCTTCGGCGGTCATAAATATGGTCTTATCCTTGGCTATCCTTCAGAGGACGGAGCTTCAACCTATGATGGATATCCCTGCATGACTATCTGCAACTGTTATTTCAACACAACACTTACACGTGCACCGGGACTTATGAAATATGGTTATTTCCATTGCTATAATAACTATGTATATAATTTTAACCTCGGATATACACCATATACAGACTGCAATATCTACTCAGAGAAGAACTATTTCTCAGCAGGTTCTTACAAGGGCTCTGTTGTAAATGATATGGGTGTAGGAAACTTTACAGATTCCGGAAGTGTGCTTTCATCCGATATTTCAAGCATCAGCCTTGATGCTACAAGCTGGAGACCTTCAAGCAATTACAGCTATTCCACAAGAACAGCTGCAAATGCAAAGACCTGGGCAACGAATTATGCCGGAGCACAGGACTCTTCAATAACTTATGCTATAGATTAAAAAATAACTTATAAAAGTGCTTGACATATTATTATCGATGTTGTAGACTTGCACTCAAGGACAAAGGCGTCTTGGAAATTTTCTCCAAGACGCCTTTATGTTTTTAAATTCTTATCCGCGGAGTTTTTAAAAACAATAGATTTTGTTATTTTTTGCTATTTTGAGCGATGCAACGGGGCATCATGCTGCAGGAATGCAGTGTGCCGCTGCATCGCTTTTTTGATTGAATAAGTTTTCAATCGGAAAACGTATCGCGTATGCAATGAAGCTGCGGGGTGCGGATGCTTTTAGATCAGGTTTGGAGGAGAAATGAAATGAATGAAGAGATCTTAACTGCGATTGACAGCAGCGTTTTCGGAGTGTGGTTTTTGATCGGCGCTGCACTCGTATTCTGGATGCAGGCCGGTTTCGCAATGTGCGAGGCAGGTTTCACAAGGGCAAAGAATAC
>JAIKZC010000186.1 GCA_024682575.1 Lachnospiraceae bacterium
TTATATAAAACTTATAATCGAAGAAGGCAGTATTACTGATGCTGCCAAAAAGCTGAATATTTCGCAGCCTGCCCTGAGTGCCAAGGTTAAAAAAATTGAAGAGGATTATGGAATAGAAATTTTCAGAAAAAACAGACGCCCCCTCTGTCTTACCGAGGAGGGCGAACGTTATGTTAAATTCTTCGACGAATATGAATTAATAGAACGAGAATTCAAGCATGATATATCTGACCTTAGAAATCTTAAAACCGGATATATCAAAATTGGCGGACCACAGCTTTACACCATAGCATTTCTTCCTGAGGCAATAGAAAAATTCAGAAAGCTTTATCCCGATGTCAAAATAGAGATTGTAAACGACAGTGCCCCTGAACTGTCAGAAATGCTCATGAAGCGTAAACTTGATCTTTTTGTTTCAAATCCCGGAAAAAAAGAAAAAAAATTCTGCTATGAAGCAGTTGCTGACATCGAACTTCTTTTATGTGTCCCTAAAAAATTTGAGATCAATAAAAAGCTTAAAGATTACGCTATAAAAGACCTTCACAAAAAATCCGATTTTAAGACAGCCGATATAAAGGATTTTGACGGTCTGCCTTTCGCGATGTTACGGTCAAATCAACATATGGGGGCATCATTAAGGAAAATTTTACGTGATAAAGAGGTTGAACCTTCAAACGTCATCGAAACCGACCAGGCTATCACTGCCTATGCGCTTACCGCTGCCGGAACAGCCATATCTGTAATGTACGACCGGGCTCTGTGTTATTTAGGAAATGATGCCGATGATGTATGTTTTTACAGGATAGCCGACAGAAAAATCAGCGAATCCATTTATCTCGTACATCTCGATCAGCCTGAAAATCCCGCAGTTGACGAATTTGTCAAATGTTTCAGGCAGGTAATGGAGCAATAAATAAAACCCGGCATGCTTTCAGCTTATGTATTCTCAGCTAAAAGCATGAACCGGGTTTCTTTTATTTTATCTTATAACTTCTATGGCAAAATCTTTAATGATCAATACTGAAATACTGAAATTGCATTCTGCTGATCCTGCGCAAGGTTTGCAAGAGCCTCACTGGAAGCCGCGATTTCCTCTGTAGAAGCAGACTGCTCTTCTGTTGCAGCACTTACTGTAGACATTGCATCAGCTATTTTATTACTGTGCTTATTTATCGCCCTTACTCCCGTCTGGATAAGAACGGTTTCGCTTACCATAGTATCAATCGATTCCTCTACAACATTCATCTGGTTTGAAACCTCCAGAACAACGTTGTTAATGTTCTCAAATACACCGCTTAAATTCTCGATGGATTTTGTGCCTTCAACTACCGCTTCTCTTTCAGCATTCATTGATTCTACAACAAGCCTTGTATCTTCCTGAATATCTTTTATAAGAGCTGCGATTCTCTCTGTAGCTCCCTGAGATTCATTTGCAAGGTTACTTACTTCCTCAGCGACTACGGCAAATCCTCTTCCGTGCTCTCCTGCTCTTGCAGCCTCAATAGTAGCATTGAGTGAAAGGAGATTTGTCTGATCTGCAATACTTGCGATCGTATCTATGATCTTTCCGATCTCCTTTGATCTTTCACCAAGTCTATCAACCATTTCAGAAGATTCATTAACTATATCTTCCACATGACGGATCGTATCAACAGTTGCAACAACCTTATCTCTTCCCGCCAGTGAATGCTCTGCTGCAGCCTTTGAATTCTCTGCAACTTTTGCAGCCTCAGCCTTAACCCTGTCAACCGACTCATTTACTCTCTCTAAGGATTCGTTTCCTTCTTTAACAGCTATCTGCTGACCTTCAATAAGTGAAACAACTTCCTGTGATGAATCTGCTACCTGGCCTGAAGCCATAGCTGACTGGTCCGCACTGGCTGCAAGTTCTTCTGAAGAAGCAGCTATCTGTTCAGATGCAGCACTTACATCATGAATAAGTTTTCCTACAGAAGCCTTCATTTCTTCAAGTGTTCTTGCAAGATCTCCAAACTCATCCTTTCGTTCAATTTTTTTATCGTAAAGTCTGAAGTCTCCCTCTTTCATCTTTGTACACCCTAAAGTAAATATCTTCATGGTCTTATTTATATCTTTAACAATAATAAAGCTAAAGATGAAAAGCACTATTAATGCAGAAATATTCATTACAATAGTCATTACAAGCTGTGCATCACTTCTTGCATCAGTTTCCTCAAGAAGAATTTCTGCATTTGAATCTGCAAGACTTGCCAGATTTGAAAGACTGTCACTCATTGATTTTGCCGAACCGGAGTCCATTTCTTTGTACTTTTCCCAGGCTTCATCTGTTTTTCCATTATCGCAGAGTGATCTTATCTCTTCTATATCCGCAATGAACTCATCCCAG
>JAIKZC010000188.1 GCA_024682575.1 Lachnospiraceae bacterium
TATTCCGCATGTTCTTCCCCTTATGCTGTCATTAAACCTCTTTTCACCATGACAATGGGCATAGATGACCTGCTCTGCTCCATAATCCTCAGCAATCTTCGTAAAAATACTGTCCGTCTGCAATATGTTAGTTGGAGGATAGTGCAGAAAAAGGATAAATTTATTAAATCCATCTGCCTTAGCCATATCCAGCGAAGCCCTTAAGCGCTCTGCTTCCCTTCCGACAAGCTTTTCAGCGTGGGCAGCCTTCTCCTCATCCCAACCTGCAATATTCCCATAGCGGTCGATATAATAAGGACCTTCAAAAGTATATCCCTTAGTACCTACAAGAGCATAATCCTCATAAGAGTAATAATTATTCTGTAGAAAATTCAGGCTTCCCTTAAATCTTTCATTTAACTGCCTTGTCTTTTTTGCATCCCAAAACATATCGTGATTTCCTCTGAGCAGGATCTTGCGTCCCGGCAGATCTGATATATATTCCAGATCCTTTCCGCACTCCGATAAATTTCTCCCCCAGCTGTGGTCTCCGACCAGAACCAGCGTATCATCAGGGCTTATCATTTTCTCACAGTTTTTCTTAAATACTCTCTCATGATCTTTCCAGACCTTATCCTCTATCTGATTTCTTGCCTTAAGCTCCGACTCAAAATGCAGATGGAGGTCTCCTATTGCAAACAGACTCATTTCAAACCTTTCCCTAAACATTAATAAAGCCCGCAAAACAAGCTGCGGGCTTCATTCTTCGTGTGTTACTGCCGTTTACAACGGCTTATCTTTTCATAAATATTATAACTCAGATCTGAAGAAAATCCTATTTATTTTTTAAAGCATTCCGGCAATCTTCGGAAGCAGGAGACTGACATTCGGAATAAATGATATAAGCAAAAGAGCAACTATCATGCAGATATAAAATGGAAGCGTTGCCTTAACCACCTTCTCCATTGGGCGTTTTGCAACAGCAGAGCCGATAAACAGTACAGAGCCGACCGGCGGAGTAAGGAGACCTATGCCACAGTTAAGCACCATCATTATGCCAAACTGGACAGGGTGAATACCTATGCTCTGTGCTACCGGCAGCAGGATCGGTGTAGCTATAAGGATTATCGGAGACATATCCATTATCATTCCAAGCCCCAGTAATATCAGATTAAGTAATAAGGTAACAATTATCGGATTGTCTGATACACCGGTGATCAGCATTGCAGCCTTAGCCGGTACATGCAAAAGCGTGAGACAGGTTCCGAAAGCAGAGCTCATTGCAATAAGTATTAAAACAACTGCCAGAGTTTCGATACATTTTCCAAGGCTTGTCCATACGCCCTTCCAGGTCAGACCCTTATATATATAAAGAGAAACAAGCAGCGAATATATTACTGCGATAGCTGCAGACTCGGTAGCTGTGAACCATCCTGCAACTACACCTGCAACTACGATAAGTATTGCAAGCAAAGCCCATATAGAGCTCTTAAGCTGATTTAGAAAAATCTTAAGTGAAAAAGGCTTTCCTTTGGGATAACCCTTTTTAACCGAAATAATATAAGACCCTACCATCAATGCGATAGCCAGAAGTGCTCCCGGCAGATATCCTGCCATGAATAACGCTCCGACAGAAACACCGCCTGCAACAGTGGTGTAAATAACCATATTGTGGCTTGGCGGAACTAAAAGTCCCTCACAGGATGACGTAATGGTTACTGCTGTTGAAAAATCATCATCGTATCCCTCATCAACCATCATCGGTATCATTATCGATCCTAAAGATGCTGTATCTGCAGTAGCCGATCCTGAAATCCCACCGAAAAAGTAGGATGCCACTATATTTACCATTGCAAGTCCGCCGCGCATCCATCCTACAAGCGAATTTGCCAGAGCTATCAGCTTTTCAGATATTCCGCCGCTTCCCATGATCAAACCCATTGTTATGAAAAAAGGAACAGCCATAAGTGAATATGACCATACACCCTTGATCATCAGCTGCGGCAGTGAAGTAAGGCTCTGCCCCATTGATAAAAGACATAATACCGTTGAGATCCCAACTGCATACGCGATTGGAAATCTCATCATTATCATTATTAAAAAACTCCCCAGTAAAATTATTGTAGATAAAGTTTCAGAATCCATTTATTTCCCCCCTGATGATCAGCCTGCTATCTCAATCTCTCTCTCTTCTGAATTTTTTTCTTTTTCGTTCATCTTGATCAATTCAGCAATGCGCAAATAAATCTGTTCCAGTTCAAAAACTACCATACCTGCGCCTGCAACCGGTACAGAAAAATATTGCCAGAATTTACTTAGTCCCGGCATAGATACATATCTTCCAAGCATCGCCAGAGGTGAAATGCAGATCTTCATTCCATATACGAATAAAAATACCCCCAGTACAAAAACCGCAATATCCGAGATCATATCTGAGATCAAAAGATTTTTTTTCGACATATATTTATCAAATGCTGTCATTCTTATATGTGCCCTGTTTCTGATCGCAAGGGTTGCAGAAAGAACAGCCATATAAACCATCATTGTAAGGACAGCCTCTTCTCCCCATCCGGGACTCTTAATAAAAGGAATGTATCTTCCTAAGATTGACCAGGCTGTGATAAGGATATCTCCAATCAAAAGAATCTTACAGAATGTCATCATCAGATTGTATATCATGTCATAGACAGGCTTTACCTTTTTTAATTTAAGAAAAAAATTCTTCATAATATACCCCCCTTACTCTGTCTTGTCTTTCATGGCAAGTATTTTCTGATATGTCTCATATTCATTTTTAGCGTTTGCATCAATCGTATCTTTACAGGCATCCAGCCATTCTGACTTGTCTTCCACTTTAACGATCTTTACCCCTTTTTCCTTGAGCTTGGCAATATTTTCCTCTTCTATTTCATCTACCTTCTCACGGCATACATCTGATGCATAATCTGCGGCTTCCATAAGCCAGCCCTGCTGCTCTTCATTGAGTTTATCCCAACTGTAATCCGATATCATAATCTGCATTACGCCAAGCATATGACCATCCAGCATAAGATTCGGTGCCACCTCATAAAATGCATTTGACTGATAGTTGGCTGTGGGCTGTTCCGCACCATCTACGACTCCGGTACTTAATGCACTGTAAAGCTCCTGGAAAGAAACATTTGCAGCCGAAGCTCCAAGGTCATCAACCATACTTGTCATTACCGGATCAGATGTAACACGGAGTTTCTTATTTTTCATATCTTCAATCCCGTTGACATCATCTTTAAAAAAGAAATTTCTAAATCCCTCTTCTCCATAGCAGAGCCCCCTCATCAAAAGACCTTTATCATGGGGCTCCATTAAAATTTCATCTGCCAGGTCACTGTCTGCAAATGTCCAGAAATGATCCTCATCTTCAAATGTATATGGAATTCCTAAAAGACTTGATTTATCACATCCATACTGCTTCAAGGCAAATACCGAAACACGTGTGATATCTGTGATATTTCCCCCACCGAGCAGATTGTCCAGTATCTGCTCCTCACTTCCGAGAACTGCTCCGGCCTGTATGTCAATCTTCAACATCCCGCCTGAGACTTCCTCTGCCTTTTCCTTAAACGCCTTTGCCATTTCCCCCGAAATAGTCCCTTCAAGCGTATTCACCTCAGCGTAAGTCAATGTAACAGGTCCTAAACTTTTTCCTGCCGAAACACTTACCGTCATGCATACAATAAGTCCCGTCAGCAGACAGGCCTGAACAATTGCGGCAATTCGATTTTTCATCTTCCCCTGACTCCTCTCATTTACCGATATTTTTGATAAATAAATAATCCCCTATGGTTCAGATCATGAACCACCTAGATTATAGCAAAGAGACTGAAAATAAATTGTTCTTTATTAGGTATAATCATAAATTTTCAGTGTAAGTTTCAATTGAAAGAAAAAGTCAGCAAAAAAATAGTGGTTCACAAAAAAATGCAATTTTACCGGCATATTTTTCCTACTCATTCGTATATTTATTAGAAAATAATTAAATAACAAATAACCCAATATTGCATAAGTCAAGTTAACACAGACTAAAACACGGAGGAAAATTATGAGTAAATTTACAAATCGAATTACAGAAGCGGAATTTATCCGAAATCTCGCCATACAAGGCCATCCCTTTGATGTTATTCGTCAGTTTGTCATCTGCTACCGATTTGTAGCAGATGAAGACATAGACCATCAGGAATATCTTGGAGATAAATGGGCTCAATTTGAGCAATATATGTACGATTTAATGAACTATGACAAAGGTGATCCACGACACCTCCGTTTGATAGACTTTATTTTGAATAATAAAATAGATCCTGATGAAGGCGCTTTATACTCTTCTACCCTAAAAGTTGATCACATCCAAAAAATCATACAAGAAGTAAAAGATCAACTGAAAGACGGTATTAAACTAGAGCCTAAAAGAGTGGATCCAAATGAAGAACCCGAAAAAAAA
>JAIKZC010000411.1 GCA_024682575.1 Lachnospiraceae bacterium
AATAAGTTTATTCTCCGATACAGACAATGTCACTCACCTTCCTTTCTGCAACATCTGAGGAATCTGAAGAGGATTCGCTTGAATTTTCAGTTGATTTTTTTATGGCAGTGTTTGAAGAACTGCTGCGTTTACCCGGACCGCCATTCGAGTGTCCTCCTCCTGAAGGCATATCTGATGCCTGAGAGTTTCCACCGGGTTTGCCGCCCGGTCCTTCGAATCCGCCTTTTCCGCCCGGAGCTGAGTGATTATCAGCATTTTTTGAAGCTTTATTTGAGCTTTCTGAGCTTGTTGATCCGCTATCTGATCCGGAAGAAGATTCTGATGAATCCTCCGTGGATTTAGTTTTTGAGGAGGATTTTCCGCCGCCAAGTCCGATCGAGGTAGGATTATTTATTATCTCACCCTGAAAATACATTGTCGAAGAACCGCCTCCATCGAGGTTGTAGGCTGTCTCGCATCCCATTTCGCTCATAAAATAAGCAAGTTCTGAGAGACTTAAGCCTTCACTTTCGGAGGTTCTTCCATCGGAAACTACAAAAATATAATGCAGGTCATCGATCTGACCGATAGCTGTTCTCGGATTGCTTGCCATGGCTTTTCCGACCTCTTCATTTTTTGTTACAGCTATTTCACCATCGATCATAAGCGCCGGGCCGAAAGAAAGAACATCAGAAACATCATCTTCGATAAGAGATTCAGCAGAGGTTTCGTCTTCATTTATTATCGCAAAGGAACCATTCGAATTTATCACAAGATCTTCGTTGGAGCTGTCAGCAGTATCTCTGTAGAGGGTATTATTTCTGATGACATATCCGCTTTCCTGAGTTCCGTAAAAATCACCATTTATGGCAAGGATAGCATCTGCTTCTTCAGCGATATCTGAGGTTTCTGCGGTTATATTTTTACCGTAGGTATTATTAGCGAGAGCAGTATAGAGATATTCCGGAGAGCTGATAGTAACGTCTGCAGCATAAACAGTCGTATCCTGAAAACGATAGGAATTAACGCTTATTGAAATATTCTCAGAATTATAATTACCGATATTTTCCGTGAATTCAATATCAGAGAAAACAGCAGCGGCAGCGGTTCCATAACTATGTGATATAACAAAGGTATCAAGCAGGGAATAGGCTGTAAAAGCGATGAGTGCCGTAACCCATCCTATATTGAAAAATCTGAGCTTGTTAAATTTTGACAAAGATAAACCCTCCTTCATATAATTTATGGTTTACTGAGAATAATTTTTTTCTTCTTAAAAATAAAAAAATGTTGTATGCTCCAGCTTATTAAGAAGAATAAGATTTCACATATTATCTTCGCTATGAAACGATTAATAAAAAATGAATTAACAAGAATATTTAAGCAGAGAGTATTGGCTGCGAGTATTGCTGCAACCAATAAAAAATACTGAATTGCAGTATTTAAAAGGGACTCTTTATTCTTAAAGACAATATTCCTGTTGAAACTAAAGTTAAAGATCGAACTCACTATTCTGGCTCCTATATTTGCTATCGATACACTGCAGCTAACAGGCAGGTTCAGTAATATTACAGATAAAAATGAATAAAAACTGAAATCGATAAAAAAGGAGAGCAGGGACGATGCTGAAAATAAAATTATCTCCCTATATATTTTGTAGGAATCCAATAAAGGGTTAAAATGAGATGAGGAGTTTCCGGGTCTGTAAACCGTTTCTATAGGTATTTCCCTTATAGGGACAGATTCTCTCGCTGATGTCAAAAGAACATTCATCTCATATTCGTAACGGTCTCCTTCAATATCCAGCATGAAAGGAAGCATTGAAGAATCAAAAGCCCTAAGGCCGCTTTGGGTATCATATACCCTGCAGCCTGTAGAAATTTTGAAAACTGATCTTGTGAGTGCATTTCCAAAACGGCTTCGGAAAGGACAGGTTTTATCAAGAACACGACTTCCGATAACTATCGAGGAAGGATAATGTGAAGCTTCCGTAAGAACCCTGTTGATATCCTCGAGTTTGTGTTGTCCGTCAGCATCAGCCGTTACGATAGTCAGAGGATTAGAGTAATGCTTTAATATATGTTTATAGGCATATTTTAAGGCGTGGCCTTTTCCCTGATTTTTTTTATAGGAAAGAACTGTGGCAAATTCCGAGCCGGCTCTGAAAATTTCATCATAATCAGAGGAGCTTCCGTCATTAACGATAATTACCTCGATCCCGTTGTCTGAAAGAGCTGATGCTATATCTATAAGGGATTCATCCGGCTCAAAAGCCGGAATGACTGCTAACTTGCGCTTCATAAGATTCACCTCCGGAGCAATTAAATGTAAAACTTTCTTCTTCATTAAATTCAGGAACTGCTGCCTGAAGATAGTTACACTCCTTAGCTGTTTCAAAGCTATATAAGATATTTCCCTCTTCATCTTCAATAGTTACGGTTTCACCTGCTGCAAGGCTGTCGGATACAGATGCTGAAAGCATGGTTATGCTTGAAGAATCTGCAGTAAGGCTTTCTGCCATTCCGCTTGATCCTGAAAGGAGAAGAACTCCTCCTGTCATGACGCAGTCGCCGTTATAATCAAGGGCAGAGTCGCCACCGCCTGTGGAACCTGAAACGTATGTATAACCACCTGTTATATAAATGTCACCGTTGGAGTCAAGTCCGTCACCGCCGGCATTTACTGTAAGTTCTCCACCATTAATGGTCAGATTTCCGTCAATAGTCTCGAATGTGCCTCCCATTCCACCGCCGGGTGCACCACCACCGGGCATTCCGCCGCCACCCGGCATTTCACCGGCTGCGGGCATTGCGTTATCAGCAGAAACTGAATTATCTGAAACAGCATCTGAATTATTTGAAACGGTGATAAATTCAGCAGCATTTTCTGAAATTCCAACAGAAGCTCCTCTGCGGCCACCACCGTGACTTCCACCGCCACCGGGTTTTCCTCCGCCAGGCATTCCGCCACCGTGACCTCCGCCTCCTGCCGGCATTTTTGCATTTACAGCTGAAACGGAAAATGATACGTTTGCACCTGAAACAGAAGCTGCATTATTTCCACTGGATGATGCAGTCATCATTCCGGGACCTCGTCCCATTCCGCCAAGGGCTGCATTTCCGGAGAGTCCGCCGGGCATGGCATTATTTTCACTGCTATCAGACTCAGTATCTTCAGAAATATTTATACCGTCATCTTTTGCTGTAATATCTACATTACCGTCGTTTAAGGTCATATACTGTGTTTCAATGCCTTCGTCAGAGGCATTTATTATGAGATCTCCGCCATTGATCTCAACAGAATAAACAGAATCGATACCCTCATCAGCGGCAATAGCAGTAACATTTCCGCCATTCATTACGAATTTTCCTGAATTGGAATCATCGTTATTTGAAGTCTTAAGGGCATCACCGCCGGCATTAACATAGATGTCACCGCCATCGATCTCTAGACTGTCCCTTCCGATAATTCCGTCATCTACAGAATTTACGGAAACAGTTCCGGAGGAAACAACAAGATTATCTTTGGATTTAATAGCATCATTCATTCCTGCTTCTATGGTAAGGCTTCCGCTTCCTGTTATTGTCAGATCTGATTTAGAGTAAATCGCTGCTGTAATATTTTCATCAGAGCCTTCTTCCCTGGCATCGGTAATATAATTATCAGTTCCTTCAACGAGGGTAATAGTTGCTGAGGCTGCTTTTTTTATATAAATCGGGGCATTTTCCGTACTCGTTATATTCACACCGTTTAGAATGAGGTTGACTCTGGAATCATCTCCAACATCGACAGTGATCGAAGCTTCTTCGGCAGAACCGCTTATGATATAGTTTCCGCCGGTCGTGATCTCAATATCGGAATTTTCATCTGAGATAAAAATCTTTGTACCGCTGAGTCCACTGACGGGGGTCAGCTGAGCACTTGTAATGAGAAAGATCAATAGAGTGATTATTCCAAAAGAAATATGTACTTTGTAACGCTTAAAAATAAAAGATAAACAATCAGACATGTCAATCCCTCCTTTCAACAGATTATTCATGGGAAATTTCATCTGAATTTGGCATGAATTCTTTTTCACACTTCCTAGTTTAGAAAATGATATCGTAACAATAGGGAAAGGCAGTGTTTAAAATGTGAAAAAAGTAAGGATTGATGGGCATTGTCAGACAATGACCATTGATATGGATAAGGGACTTTTTGATTCAGATAAGTCCCTTTTCGGAAATGAGTTTAGATTTCTGGCTATGGCTAAGACGCTTGAGATGCCATTCTTTAGACATGGCTTCGTTTTTGCTGTCAAATTCTTCGTACCAGACCAGTTTACAGGGACGTCTGCATCTGGTGTATTTAGCACCTTTTCCTTCGGATTCACCGTTGTGCTCAGAGAGCCGTCTTTCAAGGTCTGTCGTATAGCCTGTATAGTAGCTTCCATCGGCGCATAGAAGCATATAAGTAAAGTATTTCATCGTTCACTTTCCTTTGAAACTATGGTATCATAAGAACAAATCATATTTTACCATAAAACATTGTGAGGCGAAATTGGATAAGAAAATTGCGGAGTATCTCGAAGGAAGAGGATATTATAATATACCCAATGATGCCGGTAATGACATAAGGGTATTCTACAGAGTTGAATCAAGACTGGCAGCGGTGGTCATCCTGATCGATGCCAGAAAAATAATACTTTCCCGAAATAATTTTCAGAAATTAAAGAATGACGTTGGAGGTATGTTCGCCTCAAAAGGTTATGACAATATTCAGATATTCAGTATTTTCATTGTCAGCAATACGATAGTCGGAAAAAATCTCACGGCAGAGGAAGAATATTCCTGGCTGGTAGATACCGGAAGCGGACGCCTTATAATATATGAGCATCAGCTTATAGATTTTGACGGATTGAGAGACGGACTTGAAAAGCTTGTGGAAAGCGAGCCGCCGGAGGGTGGATTCAGGGAAGAAAAACTCACGATCCAGAAGGCTTTTGCAGATAATTTTATTCATAATGAAGCCAGAATAACAATAGGTCTGATACTTATAAATATATTGGTATTTGTAGCTCTTTCGCTGGGAGGCAATACATTGGATGCGGCATATATGATAGATCATGGAGCCATGTATCCTTCCTACGTCATATATAATAATGAATACTACAGACTTTTTACCTGTATGTTCATGCATTTTGGCGTCGAACATCTTGCGTCAAATATGCTTTCACTTTTTATATTCGGAGAAAGAGTTGAAAAGGCTATCGGAAAGGTTAAGTTTATAATTCTTTATCTGATGAGTGGCCTTTTTGCCGGGGGAGTTTCACTGATGACCTCATATATGCTCGGACTGGAGCGGGCATGTGCGGGTGCCAGCGGAGCAATATTCGGTGTAATAGGAGCTTTATTTGTAATAATAATTAAAGATAAAAACAGATTCAGGGAACTGACTGCGGCAAGGGTAGCGCTGATGATCGGCTATAGCCTTTTCGCCGGAATTACGGGAGGCGGAGTTGATAATTCAGCACATATTGGAGGTGTCATTGCCGGACTCATACTGGGAGCAATCCTGTTCAGGAAAAAGAAAACGGAGATGAAGGGAAATGAAAGTTAATATTTATTATGGTGGTCGTGGAATCATGGGGGATCCCACACTTTTTGCACTTAGCAAAATGCAGGGTGTTTTTGACGAACTCAATGTAAAGGTGGAGAGGCATAATCTTCACGAGGAGAGGAAGAATATCACTGCACTTCCAAGTACCTTAAATGATGCAGACGGAGTAATACTTGCATCGACTGTTGAATGGTACGGTGTTGGCGGATATATGATGGAATTTCTTGATGCCTGCTGGTACTATGGAAATAAGGAAAAAATCGCGCAGCTTTATATGTGTCCTCTTGTTATGTCAACTACATACGGAGAAAGAGAAGCCCAGCTTACACTTATGTCGGCATGGGATATGCTTGGCGGAAAGACAATACCGGGACTTACCGGATATATTAAAGATTCGATATCCTTTGAAATGAATCAGAATTATGTTTCCACTATAGAAAAGACTGCAGAGAGTTTTTACAGGAGTGTTTCAAAACATACCCTTGTGCTTCCTGCCAGCAATCAGGAGGTAAAATCTCTCGTATCTTCACCGGAAGCTATAGACCTTACGCCTCAGGAGACAGAGCAGCTTTCCAAATATGCTTCGGATGATAATTTCGTCCAGACGCAGAAAGAAGATATCCGTGAACTTGCGGATCGTTTTAAGACTCTCCTAAAAAATGATGGTGCCACAGAAGATGAAGTATTTCTTACAGATATGAAAAAGCATTTCAAGGGCAATCGTTCTGTTGAGACATCGGTTAAACTCGAGATAGGCGATATTGCAAAACCTATGGCTGTAGAAATACATGGTGAAAGTCTGAGGGCTGATTATGAAGCTTTGGTAAATCCGATAGTGGTATTGAAACTTTCAAAAGAAACTATGAATTCAGTAGTACATGGAGAACTGAGTTTTCAGAGAGCTTTCATGATGGGAAGAATGCAGGTAAAGGGTGATTTTTCGCAGCTCAAGACCTTAGATGATGTATTTCCTTTTGGCGGCTGAACAGATAAATAATAAAAGGCATTGGTCCACAAATTTTGGATCAATGCCTTTTTAGTTAAAAAGTATATGTTTTGGTCACTTCATTGCAGGAATCCGCATTTACTGCGGGTTCCGTCTGATAAAGTAAAACAAGTGGCAAACAAGCCCGTGGCGCAGCCACATATAAATGGCTTGTTTGCGGGATTTTTGAGGCTTTGCATCAAAAATCTATATTATTTTGTGAGTGTTTCAACTATTTCCTTGAGCTCTTCATCGGAGGGCTTGCCGGGTTTCCAGCCGATCTTCTGACCGTCATCTTTGTAACGGGGAATAAGGTGCAGATGGAAGTGAAAAACAGTCTGACCTGCAACTTCGCCGTTATTCTGAACGAGATTAAAGCCGTCTGCATGGAGCTTTTCTGTCATTTCGGTGGCCATTTTCTTTGCAAGAACCATGGCTTTAGCAGCGGTTTCATCGGGAATCTCATAGATATTTGCATAATGCTCTTTCGGAAGAATAAGTGCATGACCCTTTGTAGCCGGACCCGCATCAAGGATCACTCTGAAATCATCATCTTCATAGAGAGTATTAGTTTCAAATACTCCGTTTGCAAGTTTACAAAAAATGCAATCATCCTTCATATTAAAAACCCTCCTGTGTTTAAGGCGGATGCTATGATCCGCCTGTT
>JAIKZC010000418.1 GCA_024682575.1 Lachnospiraceae bacterium
TATCCTCCCAATAATCCTCCGCTGCATCAAATGCCTCATCCTCATCTTCGAATTCATCCTCATATTCATAAAATTCTTCATATTTATCCTCAGCAAATTCTTCTTTGCTTTTATAATCATGAAGATCATATTGATCATAAAGATCTGAGCTGCTGACAGTATAGTAGGATTTATTTTGTTTAGAATAAAAATCGGAAGATGTCTCTGAATCAGATTTTTTATTGTTATTATTCCATGTGCTGTTCTTACTTGTTGATAAATCATAAAAAAGATCCGTATGATATTTGCAATAGATACTTCCTGACTCAGCTTTTTCACTGCATCCATCAAGCCTGCACTTATGCTCACTGCAATATTTTTCTCCCTCTTCGCAATAATTCTCGCAGCCATCTACCTCACAGACTTTTTTACCATAGTTGCCTGTAAAATTAATGATCAAAACAGAAAACAGCAATATCGCAACAATTATTACTGCCTTTCTCTTCTTCAGCAAAATTTGCCTCCCCGCAAAATTCAAGATATGATCGTCAAAAAATCTATAGGTTTTTGTTTTATATTATCTCCTGTTGCGTTGTTCGGCTTATCTGTTTCCAACGAGGGACGCTCTCGCTGCAAAAGAAAAATCGCAGCGGTACTAGTTCCGCAAAAAACACGGAACAAGGACCGGCGTTTTTCATGACCCCTCTTTTGGAAACAGATAATCCTCGCAACTCACGTTTTCATGTTAACCTAAGCCGCGAACCTCGAATGTTCCTAAAGAGGATTGTGCGAGACGCCGGCACTTATGCCGCGTATTTTGCGGCATTAGGTACCGCTGCGTCGGAGCCCAAAGCGAGAGCGTTCCTCGTAGGAACTTTGAGGCGAACGGCACAACAGGCGAAGTCCCTAAAACAAAATCCTATAGGTTTTTATATAATTCTATTATTTTTTCGCCGCTGGCGAGGTCATCCGAAAACGCAGTTGCGCTGCCCGCTGCCGTTCCGAGTTTTAAGGCTTTTTCGTAATCTCCGTTTTCTAAATAACCTGCTATGAAGCCTGCCAGCATAGAGTCTCCTGCGCCGACAGAATTCCTTACTTTACCAAAAGGAACACCCACTCTGAACTTATCACCGTTTTCTGTTATGAGCATTGCCCCTTCTGAAGCCATTGATACGAGTACATTTCTCGCTCCCATAGACTGCAGCTTTCCGGCATAGAGTTCAATTTCCTCATCATTTTTTATAGTCACTCCGAATAATTCTCCGAGTTCATCCTTATTAGGCTTTATAAGAAAGGGATGAAATTTAAGAATATTTTTCAAAAGATCTTTTGTCGCGTCGACAACTTTTTCTATCTTTTTTCCTTCAAGCCTTTCGAGGATCTGTTCATATACATCCTCTGGAAGCGTTGAAGGGATACTGCCTGCCAGAATTATAATATCTCCGTCTTTTAGTCTTTCGATTTTCTTAAAAAGCTCATCCAGACATTCCTTCGGTATATCCGGTCCCTGGGCATTTACTTCGGTTTCTTTCTCAGCTTTCATTTTTACATTTATTCTGGAAATCCCATTAGGGAGTTCGATAAAATCGGCTTTTATACCTTTTCTTTTCACATCTTCAGCTATAGCTTTGCCTGTAAATCCGGCAATAAATCCAAATGCAGTATTATCTATTCCAAGATTTTTTAAGATTGTCGAAACATTGATCCCTTTTCCTCCAAAGAAACATTCCTCTGACAGAGTCCTGTTGGTCATACCTTCGGCAAGCCCGCCATTTAAGCGCATAATATAGTCTATTGCAGGATTAAAAGTAACAGTGTATATCATAATTAGCCCTCTACTTTCTCTAATATAAAAACTGCAGTCCTATCCCTATACTAAGGACTGAACCGCAGTCTGATTTATAATTCAATTGAATCTGACATCCATATATGCCTTGATCGCCTGAACAGTTTTCTCAAATCCAAGCTTTCCTGAATTCAGACATAGATCATAATTTCTGGCATCATCCCATTTTTCACCTGTATAATAGTGATAGTATGACGCTTTTACATGATCTGCATTTTCGATATATTCTTCGAGCTCCAATCCCGTAAGAGGCTGTTTTTTTCCTGCCTCCCTCATTAAAAATTCATAGGGAGCATGCACGAAGACACTTAGAACATCATCTCTTCCGCGAAGTATAAAATTCGCTGCTCTTCCAATAATGACACAGGATTCCCTATCCGCAAGTTCTTTAATAACAGCTGCCTGATAATTAAAAAGATTTGCCTCTGAAGTAAATTCCGGTGAATCCGGTCCTATGAGCTTTCCTTCATAAAGTCTTGTAGATCTCGAAAAAATTCCTCCGCGCTTCGCGATCCTCTCATCGGCTTTTCTGAAGAGATCCTCTGAAATACCGCTTTTTTCGGATGCAAGCACAACAAGCTCTTTATTGTAATAATGAATTCCAAGCTCATTAGCAAGCATTTCTCCAACAGTACGTCCACCGCTTCCATACTGTCGCTCGATAGTGATCACAACTTTTTTCATAGATTCTGCCTCCGGCTTTTATTAATCATTCTCCGAGATATGCCTTTTTGATATCCTCATTGTCCAAAAGCTCCGATGCCTTCCCCTCGAGCACTACCTTTCCGGTTTCAAGGACATATGCCCTGTCAGCTATGGAAAGAGCCTTCTTGGCATTCTGCTCAACTAAAAGCACCGTTGTTCCGCTTTCATGTACTGAGTTTATTATATCAAAAATTTCATTCACCAGTATAGGAGAAAGTCCCATCGAAGGTTCATCCATAAGTATGATCTCAGGCCTTGACATAAGAGCTCTTCCCATTGCGAGCATCTGCTGCTCACCTCCGGAAAGCGTTCCTGCCATCTGATTTCGTCTCTCCTTTAAACGAGGAAATCTGTCATATACGCTTGCAATAGAGTCTGCTATTTCCTTACTGTCTGTTCTGGTATATGCACCAAGCTTTAGATTCTGATAAACGCTCATGTTTGCAAATACTCTCCTGCCTTCAGGTACATGTGCCATTCCCTTTGCAACTATTTTGTGACCGGGAATCTTTGTTATATCTTCACCCTTATATTTTATCGTTCCGGAGCTTGCTTCTATAAGGCCTGTAAGTGTATGGAGAGTGGTAGTCTTTCCTGCACCGTTTGCACCGATCAGTGCCACTACCTCTCCTTTTTCAACACGAAATGATACATCTTTAAGCGCCTGTATAACTCCATAGTGAACATTTAAATTTTCCACTTCAACTAATGCCATCTTTTTCTCCTACTCACCTAAATATGCTTTTACAACTTCAGGATTGGAAAGCACATCTTTTGTAGCTCCCTCTGCAAGCATACGTCCAAAATTAAGAACCGTAAGCTTTTCACAAATTCCTGATACCAGCTTCATATCATGCTCTATCAGAAGTATAGTCATATTGAATTTTTCTCTGATAAAACTGATAGTCTCCATAAGTTCAGCAGTCTCATTCGGATTCATTCCGGCTGCAGGCTCATCAAGGAGCAAAAGCTTAGGATTTGTAGCAAGGGCTCTGGCTATCTCCAGTTTCCTCTGTTTTCCGTAAGGAAGATTCTTTGACTGGACATCCGCCTCATCTTCCATCTTAAATACACTCAAAAGTTCTCGCGCCCTGTCATCAATTTCCTTCTCAACCTTATGATAGCTTCCCAAATGAAGGATTCCCGCAAGAGTGCTGTAGTGATACTGATTATGAAGACCGACTTTTACATTATCTATAACAGAAAGTCCCGAATAAAGGCGGATATTCTGAAATGTTCTTGCTATTCCTGCCTGATTCTTGTGTACGGGATCATATCTCGTGATATCCCTTTCTCCGAGTTTTATAATTCCCTCATCAGGGTGATAAACTCCTGTGAGAAGGTTAAATACAGTTGTTTTTCCCGCTCCGTTAGGACCTATAAGTCCGTAAAGCTCTCCTTCTTCTATTGTGATAGAAAAATCATCAACAGCCCTGAGACCACCGAAAGAAATGGAGAGGTTTGATGCTTCTAAAAGTGCCATTATTTTTCCCTCCTTCTTCCGATAAATGTCTGTATTTCCTGCATTTTCTGAGCTCTGAACTTACGCGCACCGGGAGCCCAGTTCAAAAGCATTACTGCTATAAGGACTATGGAATAAATGAGCATACGATAGTCTGAAAGTCCTCTTAAAAGCTCAGGCAGCAGATAAAGAATAGCTGCAGCTATTACGGAACCTCTGATATTTCCGATTCCTCCAAGTACAACATAAACAAGGATCATGATCGACATATTGTAGCCGAAATACTGGCTTGATGCCGTAAGTGTTGAAATATTATGTGAAAAAAGAACTCCGGCTGCACCGGCAATTGCTGCTGAAATTGTGAATGCCAACATTTTGTATTTCGTAATGTTTATCCCGTTTGACTCTGCTGCTATACGATTATCCCTGATAGCCATAACTGCACGTCCATCCCTTGAATGAACAAGATTCTGCACCACTGCTATCGAAAGAAGCAGAACAATTACTGCAATAGTGAAATTGGAATTAGAGGGTGTTCCTGTAATTCCCTGTGCACCGTTTATAATTATCTTTCCCGTTGCGAGATCCATTCCCATAGACATCATATCCTTAAGGGAGAAATGAACTCCGCTGCCGTCTATGCCAAGATATATCGCATTAAAGACATTTTTGATGATCTCTCCAAAGGCAAGTGTAACGATCGCAAGATAGTCTCCGTTAAGTCTGAGTACAGGGATACCGATCAAAAATCCAAATAGTGCCGATACAGCGATCCCGATTATAAATGCTATAAAAAATCTAGGAGCGGTCGGCATTGTATCCTGCATTGTAAATGAGAAAAGTGCACTGGAATAAGCGCCAACACACATAAATCCCGCATGACCAAGGCTCAATTCTCCCAAGATACCAACGCAGAGATTAAGTCCAACAGCCACTATTGCATAATAGCATATAGGCACCAGAAGTCCCTTCATGTGACTCGACATGACGCCTGTTTTTATCATAATTTCACATATTATATATAAAACGATTACAATAGCATAAGTTATCCATTCATTTTTTGTAACCGACGAAACCTTCTTATTTTTCATCTTAAACCTTCTCCTGTATATTTTTGCCGAGGATTCCCGTAGGCTTTACCAAAAGCACTATAACAAGTATTCCGAAAACAATAGCATCCGAAAGCTGCGATGAAATATAGGTCTTTCCGAGAATCTCGATTATACCTAATATCAATCCGCCTATCATAGCTCCGGGTATGGAACCAATACCTCCGAGAACCGCTGCAACAAAGGCTTTAATACCGGGCATAGCTCCCGTATAAGGTGTAAGCGAAGGATATGCAGAACACATAAGCACTCCGGCAATGGCCGCAAGCGCAGATCCGATAGCAAATGTAAGAGATATCGTCTTATTTACATTGATTCCCATTAGTGATGCCGCACCCTTATCCTCAGATACTGCAAGCATTGCCTGTCCTGATTTTGTCTTATATATAAAGGTCTGAAGCGCTGCAAGTATCAAAAGACTTACAA
Source organism: Lachnospiraceae bacterium (assembly GCA_024682575.1). GTDB lineage: Bacteria > Bacillota > Clostridia > Lachnospirales > Lachnospiraceae > NK4A144. The sequence goes on from JAIKZC010000418.1 coordinate 5,528, forward strand.
CAATTGTAATAATAGTCACTCCCTGAATCTTCAGCTGTCCATCTGCAAGATTCAAGCCTTCCCAACTGATCACTGAACTGAAAGCCTTTGTATCCGCACCAAAGATCAGAAGTGCTGCATTCTGTAAAAAATAGCTGACACCTATCGCAGTTATAAGAACGGCAAGAGGTGAACCCGCATTTCTTAAAGGCTTATACGCAATCTTCTCAGTTACGACACCAATAACAGTACATATCAACATTGATACAACTATTCCGGCCAAAGGCGGAAGCCCCATTGTCGAAACTATTGTAAATACCACATAACATCCCACCATAATAAAATCGCCGTGTGCGAAATTCAGCATTTTTGCGATTCCGTATACCATGGTATAGCCTAGTGCGATGATTGCATATATGCTTCCAAGACTCAATCCGTTAATAAAATAAGTTAAAAAGCTCATCTCTGATTTCTCCACTCTTACTGCTCTGTTTTTGTTATTTATGTCATCAAAAGGGACGGATTTTTGATCCGCCCCCTTTGGTCATCATACAGACTTAATGTCTAAAATATGACATTATTCTTTATCTGAACCTTTCCATTAGTCCATAGATACATAAGAGCCGTTCTCGATGATAACACCCTTAGGCTCTTTATTAGGCTCACCTGATGCGTCCCAAGTAATTGTTCCTGTGAGACCTTCTACAGAAATCTCTGTCATGCCGGTCTTCATCTTTTCACAGATATCTGAAACACTCATATCAGCTGTGATGCCTTCTTTTTCGATAGCTGCCTTGACAGCATATACAGCATCATAAGCATCAGCTGCAAACTGGTTAGGTGTATCTGTGTAAGCTTCCTTATATTTAGTAACAAAATTTACTGTAAGATCATCGGTTGCATCAGCAGCGAAAGGTGTAAGAAGCATGACGCCCTCTGCAAGGCTTGCATCAAAATTTTCAACCGCCGTGATACCATCAAGACCGTCACATCCGAAGAATTTCGGAGCGTAATCCATTGTAGAAGCCTGCTTAAGGATAAGTGCTGCCTCTGTGTAGTATATCGGAAGGAATACAAGATCTGCACCGGCATCCTTTGCCTTCTGGATCTGTACTGAGAAGTCTGTCTTGTTATCAGCATTGAACGCTTCTGCCGAAACTATCTCAAGTCCCTTTACCTGTGCCTCTGCTGCAAACTTCTGATAAATACCTGATGAATAAACGTCTGAACTGTCATAGATGATACCAATCTTTTCTCCAAGTTTATTATCGGCAATATAGTCTGCAGACTTAAGACCCTGGTTTGAATCTGAGAAACAAACTCTGAAAACATTTTCGTATTTTACACAATCATCAGCTGATCCTGAAGGAGAAAGCTGGAAAAGATTGTCTTCTTTTGTCTTTTCTGAAACTGCGATCGAGCATGCACTGGTAACTGAACCAACGAGGAACTGCATTCCCCAGTCCTTTAAGGTATTATAGGCATTAACTGATTTCTCTGCGTTAAGCTCATCATCCTCGAATTTACACTCAAACTTTGTACCGTTAACTCCACCGGCTTCATTTATCTCGTCTACTGCAAGCTGTATGGCATTCATAACTGCTGTACCGTAAGCTGCTCCGCCGCCTGTGGTAGGTCCTATTCCACCGATCTTAAATACCGCTCCTGAGCTTGCTGCCTCAGATCCTGCCGCTTCAGATCCTGCCGCTTCAGATCCTGATGATGCTGCAGATCCTGATGAACCGCATCCTGCGAGCATGCTCATTGCAAGTGCTGACGCAGTAATTACGCTGACTGCTTTCTTAAATACTCTCATCTCTTGTCCTCCCTAAAAGCAAATGTTTTATTCATAATTGCTTACAAAAGACATGTATTAGTGAATACATTAATACATGCCTTAAATTTAGTTAAATAATACCTTTGAAAAGAGCCTTTGTCAATCAAAATAGAGCAAATTACATCAAGTAGATAAAATAAATCAATTTTTGAATAATGTTAAAATAAATCAATTTTTCTATTTGATTTTTTTCCTGTACAAGATATTCATTTCAGACTTTTATTAATATAATTTACTTAATGCAGCCTTATCGGCAATCACAGTTACATCATTATGCAACTGCAGTACAGAGGCCGGTACATATGGTGTTATATTCTCTCCAAACGACTCCTTTACCGCCTCTGCTTTATCCTCACCGGCTACAATTACGAGAATTTTCTTAGCTGACATGATTGTTCCTATCCCCATTGTATATGCTTCTTTAGGAACATTTTCAATATCTTCAAAAAAACGTTTGTTAGCCTGAATCGTTCTTTCTGTTAATAAAACACAATGTGTAAGTTTCGTAAAACAATCTGCAGGTTCATTGAAACCTATATGAGCATTATGTCCCAGTCCCAACAATTGCAGATCGATTCCGCCAAGATCTCCTATGATTCTCTCATAACTTTCACATTCATCAATTATGTCACTATTCATACCTTTAGGAACAAAGGTATTATTGATATCAATATTAATTTTAGAAAACAAATTCTCATTCATAAAATACCTGTAACTATGTGGGTTTTCGGGATCCAGCCCTTTATACTCATCTAAATTTACCGTTCGGATCTGTGAAAAATCCAGATCACCGCGTTTATACCGTTCAGCCAATATATCATAAACACCTATTGGAGTTGAACCGGTTGCTAAACCCAATACAGATTCTGATTTCAAAAGAACCTGCGCTGAAATAATATTTGCTGTCTTTCTGCACATATCTTTATAGTCATAAGCTTCAATAATTTTCATAGATAAATCTCCTAAACTAATATAGTTAAAAAATAAAAGGGAAACAGTTTTCCGCCTGCCTCCCTTTTGTATTTTATATATTTATATGTACTTACTTTTTCATTTAATACTCCATCTGACGATAATATCTTCTCGTTGTTAGCGGATGATTTCTAACTTTTTCCAGATAGCAGCTCAATCTTTCTGTAATTGCATACATTATCATTGGTGAAACTATTTTCCTATACTCCGCATTGTCAAACGGTAGCTCAACTTCTTTTGTGTCAAAAACATTTATAACTTTTGTTATCTTCTCCGCAAAACTCTTTACACGATCAACCAGCGGTCTCGTTTCATCTTCACCATAAAAAAGAACTATACTTGTTCCATCCTCAACCAATTCAAGAGTTCCATGGAAAAATTCTGCTGCATGTATAGATTTTGTTTTTATCCATTGCATTTCTTCAAGGATACACATCGCATAATCATAAGTCTCTCCCCAAAGCATTCCGGATCCAACTATCATATGATAATCTGTATCTTTACTATCTGCAGCCATTTTAGCACATCTTTCTTCGTATTGAGCCTTTGCCTTCAAAAGATATGGCACAATTTTCTCATACTGTTCTTCAAATTTATCATAATTATCAAATTCACCGGCATTTTTCTTAAATCTTGCTAAAAGTGTGATCATGTATGTATAAATTGCTTCACACAAGCAATCATCTTCCGCAAAACTATAAAACTTATAATCAGCGTATTCACAAGCCGGAGTATTATCATTTGATACATAAACAAGAGTCCTGGCACCAGCATCCTTGCAATACTTTATCGCTGCCACTATTTCCTTGGTATCTCCACTTCTTGTAGAGAATACACAAACAGAATCCTTTGAAAATCTCTTATGTCCTGCTGCCATAAATTCAGTAGCAATCACAGAATGTGTTTCAATCTTAGAAGTTGTATCAAACCAGTATTTCATTGGAAGTGAATGAGCATATGTTCCGCCACACCCAATAAAAAAAATGTTTGAATATCCTTCACTGCATATCTCATCTGCTGCCTTCTCAATCTGTGGTCTTAATGCAATTGCATCCCCTACAACCTTTTCATAGCGTGCTACATCAAAATTATACATTTTACTCCTCCTTTGATATGATGTTATCTTGTACGTTGTTGTAATAATACATCATATAACATTATATGTAAAGTGGTTTTTAAAATTTTCTTTTTTCTATCTCACCTAAAACAGACAACAGCTCTAAAGGCTCATTTATAGTATAATCAGAGTCTTTAAGCTCCTCTTTATTGCCGATGCCATAACAACATCCCACAAAAAAGATACTATTTGCCCGTGCCGCTTCAAGATCATAACAGCGATCTCCAACTAATAACGCAAATTCCGGATTTTCATCCATTAAAAATCTTTTTAATGATTCCACTTTTCCCTTAGCTGAAATGATCGGCCTGATCTTATCTATTTTTTCGCGTAAGGATAATTTTCCAAGAACCTCTTCTATATACTCCTGATCCGCGTTTGAACAGACTGCTGTTTTATAACCTCTTTCATGAAGCCGGTCAAGCATTTCCCCAACACCTTTATACTGTTCAACGGAATCACCAAAAGCTGTCCTATAGTATTTTGAAACCAGTCCCCAAAATATGTCTGCTTCTTCACAGTTTTCTTTTCCGAATAATTTATGATTTGTAACCTCAACAGGCTCTCCAATAGTCGATCTGATAACCTCCTCTGAATATAGAGGAATACTAAGTTTCTTCATTGCCAGCTCTATTGAAGGGATCATAAACCGGTCAGTTCTACTGAGCGTACCATCCAGATCAAAAATAATATACTTCATCCCTATTCCTCTATTAAATTCTTAAACCCAAAACCACCTTCCTTAAGGCAATTTTCCGATGAGTAATGTGCTGCAAAATCCATTGAAGAGTATATCTCATCCACATTTAAGGTCACTCCCTTTTTCCAGCCCTTTTTTATCATTGTAACGATAAGCGCTGCCAAATAAGAGTCTCCCGCTCCCATGGTATCTACAGGTTCAACGTAATAAACTTTTCCCTTTATAAACTCAGTTCCGTTGTAAAATAGCTGTCCCCCGCTGCCCATTGTAGCAATTACATTCTTACATCCATGATCATAAGCTCTTTTTAACAATTCATATATCTTATCTTCGTCCATATGATCACATGAAAACTGTCCTAATTCCAGATAAGGACATGTCATATTCAAAAATTCTTCTGTTCTGTACTTATCTTTGACCGAAAAATCGAACGATATCATCCCCGGTAAATCCTTCAACTTGTATATATCTTCATGTAATTTCGCATTGCAGCTTGTATGTATTAAGTCAAAATCCTTAAGATAGTCAATATCTTCACTGCGTATTGTTGTTGTATGAGCCCACTTATTCCCGAGATCACACCCAATATATTGACGTTCCCCGTCAATTACATTTACATCACATTTTTTTGTTGTTGTATCTGGATCAAAAATACATTGAGATAAATCTACATTTAAACTTTTCAGTGCATCTCGTATTATTTTTCCTTCTCTGTCTGCTCCAATACTTCCAATATACGCCGTATCAGCTCCTATAACCGCTGAATGAGCAGCAACATTAACTGCATTTCCACCCGGAAACATTACGCCCATATTCATATAACGATCGATAACATTATCACCTATCCCTGCTATTTTCATTTCTCACTGGCCTCCATAATCACCTAATTACAGATATAAAAGAAAATACCGCAAAGTAGATCTTTGCGGTATCTGCTTATTAATATTCTACTTTTCTATAATAACGTCTTATTTCAAGTGAATGATTCCTTATATCTTCAAAATTTTTGCTTACTCTTGACAATACCGCATTAATTACAACCGGAGAAAGCATCCACCTGAATTTATCACTTATTCCCGGCAGTTCATATTCTGCTGTATCAAATACCGTAAAGTCATCCGTATATTTTTCAACAAAATCCTTTACTCTTTGATCCAGTTTTCTAGTATGTCCTTCTGTCATATTCAATGCCACGCATACACCCTTTTCCACTAACTCAATCGTTCCATGAAAAAACTCAGGAGATGTTACTGATTTCGTACGGAGCCATTGTGATTCTTCAAGCACGCACATAGCGAATGAATACGTCGGTCCCCACAAATTACCCGAACCGATCCATATCTGATATGGATCATCTTTATATTTCTCGGCATATGCCCGTGCTTTAAATTCACTTGCCTTCCCCACCGATACAAGAGCCGCCGGAAGATTTTTTAATTCATCTGCAAACTGCTCATAGTCTTCAAAATATCCTTTATTTTTCAAAATTTTTCCAATAAGCATATACAAAACATATTCCTGAGGTCTTCCATCCTTATATACAACTGAATAATCAGACAGATTACCCAATGGCGAATTATCAACACCTAATATAGATACAATAGTTGCACCTTTTTCTTTAACATATTTTGCAGCATCAACTGTTTCCTTGGTATCTCCTGATTTTGATGCCATAAATACCAGTGTCTTGTCTGTCAAATGATTATTTCCCTCAACAAGGAGTTCAGCCGATACCTGTGACTGCAGATTCAGATCAGACATTTCAGAAATCATATAATCAAACGGCTGCATCATAGCAAGTGAACCGCCTGAAGAAGTGAACAAAATATTATTGAACCCTTTTTCACAAACAGAGTCAGCTATCTTTTCAATTTCTGCCCTTTTAGAATAAATATATTCTCCATTTCTTAAAATCTGTTTTTCATCAAACTTCACCATTTCACTAATACCTCCTAAAATATTATTAAAATACTCTCAAAAATGCACCAACTATTCCTATGACCATAAGACCAATCAAAATAGAAGAAACTTTCACTTTTTTATTTAACAGACCATATACTCCCAATGTCATAACAAATGGAATAAGATTTGGCATAATACCATCCAGAATATCCTGCACCTGTACTGCAGAATTTCCACTTCCAAGAGCACCTGCAATAGTTACCGTTATCATGCTCGGTATCATTGCTCCGATAACCATCAGTCCTAGTACAGCTGCACCAAATGTTAGCTTTGGCATCATTCCTGACTCCTCGATCTTGTTTAAGAAACTTGTACCAAATTTATATCCAAATTTTAGACACAAATAACGAACTGCAAAAGCAGGAATATTAAATAACAATAAAAATAAAATAGGACCTAAAATATTTCCCTGCATGGCAAGTGATGTACCAATACCTGTTGCAATTACCCTGAGCGTGCCCCAGAACATTGAATCTCCAATACCTGCAAGAGGTCCCATCATTGCAACTTTTACATTATTGATCGACGAAGTATCAAAATCATCATTTTTTGAATTGCTTTCTTCCATCGCAGCTGAAATACCCAGTACCGCGGTTGAAATATATGGTGTTGTATTAAAAAATTCCATATGTCGTTTTGCAGCTCTTATCTGATCTTCCTTTTTCTGATAAATCTTCTTTATTGCGGGAATCATTGCAAAGCAGTACCCCATATTCTGCTGCCTTTCATAATTCCATGAATATTCCATAGATAACGAGCGCCAAAATATAGAAAACAATTCCTTATTTCCAACTATTCCTTTTTTTTCTGCTTTATTGGAATCTGTCATTAAATGCCACCCCCTGCACTCCTTCTCTCTGATTTCCGCTGTATTAGAAGTCGTCATCATCCGTTACCTCCTGCATCTGCGCGCCCTGTGTTCCCTGCATCTGTACCAGAATTACTGCCAGGCATCCAGCCATAATTGCAATCCCGAGCATTGGTATTTTAAGATATGCTGCCAAAGCAAATCCCAGTATAAAATAAACCATTGTTTTCTTTGATAAGATCATTTGTGCAAGTAATGCAATTCCAAGTGCAGGAATAAATCCGGCTGCTGCAACAAGTCCATTCTGAATAAACTTAGGAATTGATTCAAGTACATGATTCATAACAGGTGTTCCAAGATAAAATGCTATTGCACAAAATACGCCTCTCGGAAGACTCTTTACAACAAATCCTCCTAAAATATGCATTCTCTCCATTCCTCTAAAATTACCCGCCTCTACATAGCTGTCTGCTTTATGTAAGAAAAACGGTAGTATACCAAGCGTCAGTACATTATCTACAACCAAATATAAAGTTGCTATAGGAAAAGCCAGCGCCAGCGCTACTTCTGCACCTTTTCCTGTCGATATGGCAAACGCCGCTCCAAGGATACCACCCGTAATAACATCCGGCGGAACAGCAGCACCAAGCGTAATAGAACCTATAAAGACCATCTCAAGAGTAGCTCCTAAGATAACTCCTGTTTTTAAGTCTCCCATAACCAGCCCAACAAGCATTCCTGTAATGATAGGACGCGATCCAAGATTTGTACCCAACATCCATTCAAAGGTAACAAACATTGCTATTAAACCTATTAAAATTGCCTGACCCAACATACTCATTCCTCCTTACATGGACTCTGAAACTTTTATTTTTTGGTCACTGGGAACCTGTCTGACTTCTAATTCAATCCCATCTTTCAGCATTTCCTTCAACATTTCCCCATCCCTGACAGTTATTGGTATCGTTTTACATATTGTCTTGACAACATCTTCTCTCGGCTTACATCCACCAAGGTTTACTGAATGTATCTTCGTATATCCCTTTACAATTCTATATGCATCCTCGATACTCTCTACAACTATAAATAACCTGTATTTATCAGTTACACCTGCATTTAGTGCTTCTATTGAACTTTCTACACTTTTTATGACCAGTTTCACCCCGTTTGGCTTAGCCAGCTTCATTGTAGTTTTACGAACATTGTCATTAACAACAGCATCATTTGCAATCAAAATACAATCCGAATCAAGTCCCTGTGTCCACGCCATAGCGACCTGTCCGTGCAATAATCGGTGATCAACTCTTAACAATTTAATCATTTTTCCTTCTCCTAACAAAAATTAAAAATCTTCCTCTTCCTCCGGTTTATATTCTGATAAAACCTTATTGCAAAAAACAACCCCTCCAATTGATTCTTTGATCAAGGTTTCAATCTGTCCCTCGGAAATATTCTCTGTTTCAGTCCAAAGACTGAGTACCAGCGGCAGATTCATTCCAGATATCAGCCAGTAATTCCCTCCATCCATTTTCATCATAAATTCGTTATTGATACTTCCTCCAAAAATATCAGTGATGACAATCCATTGATCTTCTGCTTTTCTTTTACTCATCCATCTTTCAATCATCGATGAAAGATCTTTTGATTCTTCATCTACATAAGCACAAAGAATCTCAACATTTTCATTTTTACCCATTAGAAGCTCTGCCGTATTTCTCATCCCTTCTGCCAGGGTACCATGACTTGCCAGTAATAACCTGTTCATTGAACTCCTCCTAATATTGTGATATGACATCATATAACATCTCGTTACAGCAAGTTTACTACTCATGTATCTTTCTGTCAACAAAAAAAATAGCGCTTTTGCTTATTTGTGCAAAAGTGCTATTTTATTCATATGAAATATGTTGATTTTTTGAGGTTGTTTGAGGCGCATTGAGATTATAGATAAAATCTATTATTTTATAAATAAAATTTTAATCGTTCTGTACAGTAAAGCTGCCTTGATACGAATAATGGATTTCCTTTTTCATCCCGATGCTTATCCATAAACAAAAGTAAAGCCTCCCCTTTTTTTATTTTTAATAACTCTGCCTCCTGAGCATTTGCATAAACTACCTCGAGTGTTCTAATACTTTTCCCTAACACTATCTTATGCTTCCTAAGAACATCATACAAAGACTTTGTCAAATCTTCCTTCTCCAAGAATGAGAAGCCCTTTCCATAATGATTTGTTTCTATCATCGTTGGAACACCATCAACAAATCTAAGTCTCTTTGTACAAAGAATTGTGGTATCCTCATCTATATCCAGATACTGTGTATCTGACATTGTTGGAAAAATCCATGACAGATCAATAACCTGTGTAGTTGCTTTTTTTCCTTCCTGCTGACAAGAATGCGTAAACCCAACAGTGTCATCCATAGAATACATAGTTTTCTTTGATGCAATAAATGTCCCCTTGCCACGTGATCTGATCACAAGTCCGTCCTCTTCGAGCTCACTGATAGCTGATCGTATCGTAATTCTGCTCACCGAATAGGTTTTCATCAATTCAGCCTCTGATGGCAATTTGTCTCCCGGCTTTAATTCCTCATTCTCAATTTTTGTATTCAGCAGATTAACTATTTGCTTATACATAGGAATCATGCTATCGGGATTAATGCTGATATTTTTCTTCATACGGATTCTCCTTCAAACAATGCATTGCAATACATATTAATACATTATATAACTTTTGATAATTCTTCTCAACTGAAGGATAAGTTTATTTTAAAAAATAGTTAACATTAGCGCTCTTTTTAATTCAGCAAAAAATTCCCATAACAGCATAAATACAATATTATATTTTTTCCCATTTCATCGATAATTGATTAACTTTATTGGACATAAAAAACTTAAATGAATTTCCCAATAATATCTGTTTTGTAACATGTATAGGACTACCTGTATTCAAAAATACAGTTTCTGTTAATATAAATACAGCTCCCTTATCAGTTAATCCCATAAGATTCATTTCTTCTTCTGTTGTAATATTTGTCTCTAGCATGATAGAAGTATAACAGTTATTTTCAATCTGTAATCCTGTTTTCTCTGTTATCTTTTCGTAAATTGAACAATTCTCCATATCTGTTTTAGCCAGAAAGCCAAATTTTGAATACGGCAAATAAACATGCTCTATCATGACTGGTTTATCATTCACATAACGCAAACGTTTAAGGTAAACAAGTTTTTCACCTGCTTCTAATTCTAATTTTTTTGCCATTGCAGCTTCAGCTGGAATTAGCTTATTTTCTATGATCTTAGAATAGGTCCTTAAATGATTTTCCTGACAGAAGTAAGTAAATCCCTTAAAAGTTGTTAAACTTGATGAGATTTTGGGTGAACGTACAAATACACCTTTCCCCTGATACTTTACCAAAATTTCCTGATCGACTAATTCAGATATTGCATTTCTGACAGTTATCCTGCTAACTTTATACTGTTCACATAATTTTGCTTCACTCGGAATTGTTTGTCCCGAACGGAACTCCCCATGATCAATTCTCTTTTTCAGTTCCTCTGCAAGCTGTTGATATAAAGGCACTGCACTATTAGACGTAACCATTCATTTTATCCTCTCTTATTTTATTTACGAGATTCATGAATATGTCATATGATGTTATTATAGATTTTTGATGTGATATCCCAAAAATCCCGCAAACAATCCATTTATATCCGACTTGAATACAGGATTGTTTGCCACATGTATGTGTTATATCTTATTACAAAAAACGCGCATTATACGCGTATTTCTGTAATGATAAATCAAAACATACAAGTATAATATATCAGATATCAGATTCACTTTACAACCCGCAAAAACATATAGATAAAAAGAGCCATGAAAAACAATAATAACCATTTTTCATGACCCTAAATTCATTTATTCATATCTGAGTGCATCTATAGGATTCATCTTTGCTGCCTTATTTGCAGGATAATAACCAAAGAATACACCGATAGCCATAGAGAATGCAACCGAGAATATGATTCCGGTTATTGAAGGATAAGCAGTATATCCCATCTTGCTTGAGGCTATCATTCCTATCGCAATTCCTAAAAGGATTCCGATAAATCCGCCCACCATACAGAGTACGATGGATTCCACAATAAATTGGGTACGGATCGAGCTGTTTCTTGCTCCGAGAGCCTTTCTTGTTCCAATCTCTCTTGTTCTCTCCTGTATGGAAACAAGCATGATGTTCATAACACCGATGCCTCCTACAAGAAGCGATATACCCGCAATTATCGAGAATGCAAGTGAGAGTGTCGTAAGCATTGAAGTAAAGCTTTCAAGCATTGTAGACATACTTGAGCATGAAATCTCAAAGTTGTCGTTATTTCTGTAATATCTCTCATTCATGTAAGTCTCAAGCTCATCCATAAATGAATCGATATCAGTAGATGTTGAAGTTACTAAAGTTACCGAATCGTACTGCGGATCCTCATGAAGAGAGTCAAATGCTGTGAGTATCGGCATATAAAGTGTCGTGTAAGTATCATAAGTTGATGATGAGCTAAAGGTTGAGCTTGCATCATACTCATATACTCCGATCACCGTATAGTGATAAAATTTGCTGTCAATAACAACGGAGATCTGCTGTCCAACTATACTTGATGTATCTCCATTATAAAGGTTATTACAGAAATAATCCGATACAAG
>JAIKZC010000438.1 GCA_024682575.1 Lachnospiraceae bacterium
AAAACTTGTATGTGTTCCATATATCATCCCGAAAGAAATAATAGCTTCTGATGAAACTGCGTTGAAGACACTTGAATACCTTGTGCGGAAACCCGGGATAATGAATGCGGATCTGGTGTTAGTTCCTTCAGAAAATTTAAGAATATGTTATATAGAGGAGCTTGTCAGATTTGCAGGGGAAAACAGCAGGTATATATGGGAAGAAAAAATACAGACCGTTGAGGATGATAAGGAATCATGCGTCATATCCGAAAAAGAAATTGATGAAGCATTGAAAGAAAAAATAGGTAAAAGAAAAGCTGTTCTTTACTATGTAAGTATCAGTTCCATTCTTGCTAATGAGGACAGGTTTTTAAGAAAAATACGCGATGTTTTTTCAATATTTACGCAAAGCAGCGACAAAATAACGCTTATCTGGTATCCGGATTCCATGATAAGAAAAGCACTTCCGGAAATGAGACCTCAACTATGGGAAGAATACAGTCGGCTTGTTGAGGAATTCAGCAGGTTTGATTTTGTTATAAATGATGAAAATATTAATGGCAATACGGCAGTAGTGATGGCAGATGCTTATTATGGAGATCCCGGACCATATGTAGAGGAATGCAGGCAGCTGGGAAAACCGGTTATGATAGAAGACTGCTCAATAGTCAGCGGTGATTAAAAAAGTCATTTATGAACAGCTTCTAAACTTTGAAAACACTTTTTGTCTTGAAATCATGAAAGCCGGAAAACCGTTCTGAGTATTTTTTCAACACCAATTGCCCAGGTATAGCAGCTGCTTACCTTTTTATATCCATTTGCAGCTATTTTCAGCCGTTCATCATCATGCCGCAGATAGTAATCAACGAGAAAAGGTATTTCATCGAGGCTTTTATAGACGACTAAATCTTTACCGGCTTCAAAAAGATCATCTATTTCTGGCTGATAATTGGTCAGGCAGAAACTGCACATAGATAAGATATCAAAAACCCTGAGAGGAACTCCTGATGGAATAGACCGAAGAGTTGATGACATATTTATCTTAGTAAGGAAATACGCTTTTGGCAATTCGCTTTCATAGTCCAGAGAGGGATAGGAATTGAGACCTTCCAAGTCGCTATATGCAGTTTGTGTATAATGGCGTATATTATATGGTATAAGACTTTTCAGCATCTGTACACGTTCAAGGAAGGATATATGGTAAGATATTACAGTCTCATAGTAAAGCTGTTCATCGATTTCAGGTGTATTTATAGTATGGCTTTTAAAATCTGACAGGAGAGTATCCGTAAATGATTCATGAATCCTGTTTCGACCATCCCAGATTCCAAAAGTTTCTTTCTTTATCTGGGAAAGGTACTGGCGGTCACATTCAGGCAGGACTTTCATGTAGTCATTAAATTTATCATCCCAGCCTTTATGCTGGATATTTCCAATGAAAGACAGATCAGCCCCGAACCTTTCCTTATCCTCTGAACTGATAGTTATGAGGTTGGAACGTGCAAGATTTGCAGCAAGAGGAAGATGGTATACGTTTGCTAGTCCCTTGCGTATTAAAAAATCTGCCTGAACTCTATCAAAAGAAAAAATAAAATTGCAATTATTAAATATACTGGTATGGTGTAAAGAGGTTAGCGGCATATCATAAGTCCATGCAGCGTATGGTATTGAAAGTTTATCACATACGTTGGAAACCGTTGGAGAATAATTTTGCGATATAAGCAGATCAGTTGGGGATTCCTTTACAAATGTTATAAGTTTTTCATAATCCTCAGGAGAGTCTGATGTGCAGTGTTCAATATCATAAACACGGCAGTTTAGTCCCAGTTCTAAAATGCCCCATAATAAATTGTGTATTCCCATATCATTAAAACCAACATAGACAATATTAATTGAATGAATATCTGAAATAATTGACATATATGTGACCTTTCATGAACTTATGATTACAGTAAATACAGTATATAATTGCGTTTGATATATTTACAAAGATTATAACATATATTTTCCTGACAAAGAGAGGGGAATTGGATGAAAATTAATGAAATTGCTTTTATAGTCTGTTACAATGATGAGTTTTTAATGGGTGAATGTAAGAAATATATTGAAAGATTATATCTGCCGGAGGGGTACAGCATTGACATTATTACAGTGGCAGAAGCCCCCTCAATGTGTGCCGGATATAATGCGGCGATGAAGTCATCTGATGCATGGATAAAAGTATATCTGCATCAGGATACATTTATTGCTAACAGATATTTCATTTTTAATATAGTTGAAATTTTTAATAGTGATGAAAATATAGGTATAATTGGCATTACCGGGACAGACGCACTTCCTGACTCTGCAATCTGGTGGAGGGGTGAGGTGAAGGGAAAGTTTCCCTTTACGAAGGAAGAGTACATTGATGAAAGGATAGGGGAAAATTATAATCTGTCAGAAGCTGTCGCTGTGGATGGATTTTTAATAGCAACATCAAAAAATGTCGAGTGGAGAGAGGATATATTTGATGGATTCGACTTCTATGATATTTCACAGTGTCTGGAATACAGAAGAAGGGGATATAGGGTTGTTATTGCAGAGCAGCGGTTGCCATGGTGCATACATGCAGACGGCTTTTTTCTTGATCTGGATAATTACGCAGATGCAAGGAAAAAATTTTTTGAGGAATATGAAAAAGAGGAATATTACTTAAATGATAGCCATGTTTTGATGAATGATGTTATGGAAATAGAAGCTTTATTAAGGGATTACAAACGGAAAAAAGAAAAATTCGATAGTTTTCAAACAATATTTCTCGGAGAAATTTCGGATGCATTAAAAAATAATGAATATGAAAAAATAATGAGCTTGTATGTGGAGTCAGCAAATAATATAACAGAAAATGAAGGGATGCTTATGGCGATTCCAGCAGATTATCTGAGATTTATGGTTATAATGGATGCGTATCAAAAGGAGTCAATGGCTGGAATAAGGCTGTTTTTGGAAAATACAGAGAGCTTTAGTGAACTTATGGGAAAATTCAGGAAAGTCGAGATATATTTAAGACGGCTTGAATATGATTTCGACAATGATGCATATAATGAAACATTTGATTTCATATACAATGAAAATATATCTCAATATGCAATATCCGAAATTATGAATTCTGCTGTTGCACAGTTGGGAAATCTCGACAGGATAAAAAAAATTATACAAGAGCGAACAGGTTATGAGTGTAATATTATTTGCGAATAAAAACCTGCATAACTCATTATTTTGATAATTCTTTTATAATTTTTATAAATTCAGAAGCTTTATGCTCCCAGGTATCAGTCAGTATTGATTTTTGATAAGCTTTTTCTGCAATATCAGACTGTATGGGCATTGCACGATGAATTTTATCCGGCAGCTCATTAAGCTTGTGAAAATCATAAAAAATAATTTCGGAGTCAGATAGATATTTTTCTGTAAGTTGAGTTGACCTGTCAGATATTATTACAGCATGATTTAAGGCACTGTTAGATATGCGCTCTGTATATCCGTCTTTGTGACCAGACATTACATTTATTGAAAATTTGCTTTTGGCAATTTCTGTAATGCTATCGTTGAATGGTACAGCTTTATGTATTATAAGAGAATAATTCTCCTTGTCAGGGAAATTATTCCAGCTTTCACCCCAGACATTAATGGAAAAACCGGCCTGAAGAAGGGATAATAATACATTTTTTCTATATACTGCCATTACCATATCCGGAATGAATGCCAGTTTAGACATAATTGCAGAAAATTGTTCATCTGAAAAATACAGCTTGTTTTTTAAGCAGATATTGTAGAAATTTTCGCTATCCGTAAGCTCAGGATGCATAGCGATTTCATTACTGTAAGCATTTGCAAGATAATGAAGATGACTATCAAGAGCCATAAATTTTCGTGTGAATATTTCATCATTAGGAAATGAGCCCATAAAAGATATGTCATATATTTTTGATCCATTATAGAAAACTTCTTTTCCGGCAGGACTCATTAAAAAAACACCGGATATTTTTGAGTAGTATTTTTTTATATATTTAATATAATTTCGGTCATGTGTGAGAATATAGAGGTTATCAGGAGCGTTTCGATTTAGTTTGTATAAAGACTGTGGATGATCAAGGGAAAAATAAAATTTTGGGCATTTGAATAAGTCGCCATACCGTATGTCGTAATCTTCAATATAGGAATGATAAAAGGAAGTTTCAAATGAAAAAAGTGCATCAAAATTTCTGCTTGAAAGGTCAAGAAGTTCTTTTCCGGTGAATGCTTCTGTATCAAGATATGTTACAGAAACTCCCTTTTTTATAAGTGCGGTGCCAAATTCAAATTCCATGCTTCGTTCTGCTGAATAACAGATATTTTTGGGGAGTAATAAAATAAGAATATTCATGATGAGTACCTTTCCAATTTTAAGAGGTTCTTTTCAATATGATTATAACATAAAAAATATTTACATTGTCATATGCATTGATTTTATGATAGAGGAAATGATCAAATGGGTATAAAAGAACCTCTTAAAATTGGAAAGGTACTCATCATGAATATTCTTATTTTATTACTCCCCA
>JAIKZC010000448.1 GCA_024682575.1 Lachnospiraceae bacterium
TTAAAATCAAGCTGAGACATTTTTTCTGAAATTTCAACCAGTTCAAGTATAGGTTTCGTTATCTTGGTCGTTATGATCCAACCGATTATTCCGGCCAAAAGTGCCATAACTATTCCGATATATCCTAAAAATCTGTTAGAAACTCTTACACTTTCTCTTATACTCGCAACGGTTGTTCTCATTATAATGAAATCACCGTTATCCAATGAACCCCAAAGTTCCAGATATTCTATCTGCATTCTCGGATCTTCCGAAGTCATCAGTTCAAAATCATCATTTTTAATAATTACTTTTTCTGAATCCTTCTTATCCTCAAATCGCTTATCCCTTTCATCTCTTGGTGGTTCATTTTCTGATACTTCGTTACCGTTTCTTCCATAACCGTCATTTCTTAAGAATCTTTCTTCATCATATCCAAACACATGATCAAGAAGTCTTAAGACCATCATATCATCTTTTCCCTCCGAAGTTATTATCGGAGTAAGTGATGGTGTAACAACAGCTACGCTTAAATTACTGATTCCACATAATTTATTGAATGTTACTTTCTGGTCATCTGTTAAATCTTCATTTTCACCAAAAAGACTGTTAATATCATAATATGTTTCTACCAATGCTCTTTGACGACTGCCGGTATAGTATTTTTCAAGAAAAACAGTATTTATTATCCAGTAAAGACATATAAAAAATGTCATAAGACAGATCAATGTCAATGCAAACTGAATTTTAATGGAATGACGCATTACAGACTTTTTCATGCCTTCTGAACCTCAAACTTGTATCCCATGCCCCAGATTGTTTTTATACAATTTCCATGATCTCCGAGTTTTGAACGAAGTTTTTTAACATGAGTATCTATTGTTCTTGCATCTCCAAAATAGTCATAATTCCATACATTATTGAGTATTTTTTCTCTGGAAAGTGCTATTCCTTCATTTTCCATAAGGAAAGTAAGCAATTCAAATTCCTTAAATGAAAGTTCAACATTTGTTCCGTCTATAGTTACCGAATGTGCTGCCTGATCAAGCACTATTCCACCAGCTTTAAGCTGTTTTTCTTCAACAAGTGCATTTGAACGTCTAAGCAACGCATCAACTCTTGCCACTAGAATTTTCGGAGAAAACGGTTTTGAAATATATTCATCTGCTCCGTAATCGAATCCCTGAAGTTCATCTCTTTCTTCTGTTTTTGCCGTAAGCATGATAACAGGAACCTGGGAATATTCTCTTATTTCCCTTAAAACCTGCCATCCATCCATCTTTGGCATCATAACATCAAGAATAACAAGTGAGATATCTTTCTCTTCAAAGAATTTATCTAATGCTTCGACACCGTCACCAGCTTCTATTACTGTATAATTTTTCTTAGTAAGGAAATCTTTAACCAGTTTACGCATTCTGCTTTCATCATCTACTACAAGAACTTTGATTGTATCCATTTTTCCAGACCTCGCATTTTATTTGTCAATATCTGCAATTAGCAGATTACCATCTTATCTTCTATAGAATACAATGTTGCTATGTTTTTTCTGTGAAAGCATCTACTCTGATATCTTTAATTCCTGTTCTTTTTCACGAACAATCTTTTCACGTTCTGTCAGATCCTTTTCCCATTCTGCATATCTGTTTTCAAGTACCACTTTATAATTTAAGATATTTGGATTTGATGCTGTTTTCAATACAACAAATATTGCTATGATCGCAATTATCAGAAAGAAATTCAGCCCAAGTGAAATATAAAGTTTCTCCTTAAGTTCGTCCCTTTTCTTCTTCGGAATAATTTTAGGTTTAGGCTCTATTGCAGGACCTGCCTGTGACTCCAAAGTATACATATTGCTCAAAGGAAGCGGACTTATCTTACTTTTATCAATACCTTCAGATTCAAGGAGAAATTTCTGAATTTTTTTCATGAAATCATAACCTATCGGCGTCACAAAAATCCGATTGGCTATAACTTTATTATATATAGTAAGAACACTTTCAGGTTCTTTATAATTTAAATGAGCTTCTATATAGGAAATTCTTTTTACTTCCTCTTTCGCTGCAGAAGCATCACTAAGGGAATTAAATTTATACCCTTCTACAGTATAATCTGTTTCGTTCATCTCCCCGTCCTCCTGAAAAGTAACGGAAACCTTTATTACCATGGAGTCTAGTATATCCCTATTTTTAATTATAATGAAATAACTATAGGCTTTCAAGCAATTGCATACCAGGTACTGAAAAAAGTGCTAAATCCGATTTTTCTCCGCTAGCTTATTTTCATA
>JAIKZC010000201.1 GCA_024682575.1 Lachnospiraceae bacterium
ATACACGTGAAAAAAATCAAAAACGTTGTTAAAATTATGGATGTAACGAGATGGGAGTTATAAAAACTTCCGTCAGGTTTTATAAAAGGGAGGTAAATTTAATGAAAAGAAAGTTAATCGCAGCAATTTTGACAGTTGCCAGGGTTGGCACACTTACAGCATGTGGGTCAACAGGAGCACCTGCAGCAAGTGAAGCACCTGCAGCAAGCGAGGCAGCTGCATCAGAAGCAGCACCCGCAGCAAGCGAGCCGGCAGCTGAAACAGAAGCAGCAAGCGAAGCAGCAGGAACTGAGGCAGCAGGAACTGAGACAGCTCAGACAGAGTATGATACAACCAACAAGACAGGCAAAAAACTTAAGTTTGGTTATACATGCATGGATGGTACAAATCCTTTCTTCGTAACTATCCAGAACGAGATGAAGGAAAAGATCGAGGCTAACGGCGATGAGCTCGTTATCACAGATCCCGGTAATGATGTATCAAAGCAGATCTCACAGGTTGAGGATATGCTTTCACAGGAACTTGACGGATTGTTCATGAACCCTGTTGATGCTGAAGGTATCGCACCTGCACTTGATGAAGCCAAGACAGCAGGCGTTCCTATGGTTGGTTTCGATACACAGGTTGCGGATATGTCTTATCTTGTTTCTTATACAGGATCAGATAACTACAACGCAGGTAAGGTAGTTGGTGAGGATCTCGTAGCTAAGTGTCCTGATGGCGGTGACATCATCGTTCTTGATTCTCCTACAATGCAGTCAGTAGTTGATCGTACAAACGGATTCCTTGATGCTATTGAAGGACATGGTTTCAATATCGTTGCTCAGCAGGATGCTAAGGGTAATCTTGAGGAAGCTATGGGCATCGCAGAAGATTTACTTCAGGCTCATCCTGATGTAGTTGCTATCTTCGGTGGAAATGATCCTACAGCTCTTGGAGCACTTGCAGCAGCAAATGCAGCAGGCATCACAGACTGCAAGATCTACGGCGTTGACGGATCACCTGATATCAAGGCTGAGCTTGCTTCCGGTGAGTCTCTTATAGCAGGTACCGGTGCACAGTCTCCTGTATCTATCGCTGATAAGGCAGTTGAGATCATGTACAAGGTTATGAATGGTGAAACTGTTGAGGATACATATCCTGTTGATACATTCCTTATCACTGCAGATAACGTTGCTGATTACGGCACAGATGGATGGCAGTAATTTTAGTTTAGATTTTAGAGGGTAGTATTTTAATTAAGGGGGTGCTGACAGAATTGAGCGGCATCCCCTTATTATAAGAAGTTGCTCTGCCTGTATATTACAGGAGGGTAGGGAATTGTTCTTTTGAAATGAACGGTTCCTAAAAGAACCAGAGGAGGTATATAGGTGGAAAACAAAAAAGTGATCTTAAGAATGAAAAATATCACCAAGACCTTTCCGGGTGTTAAAGCTCTTGATAATGTCAGTCTGGAGCTTGAGGAAGGTGAAGTTCATGCTTTGCTTGGAGAAAACGGTGCAGGAAAATCCACACTTATAAAGGTATTGGGCGGAATTTATCACGCAGACAGCGGTGAGATAGAAATTAACGGTAATAATGTAAAGATAGACAGCGTACAGGCTGCGGAAAAGAACGGAGTTGCCATTATACATCAGGAACTCGTACTTGTTCCTTATATGACTGTTGCAGAGAATATCTTCCTTGGAAGAGAGCTCGGAAAGGGTATCGCAGTAGACTTAAAAGCTCAGGAAAGGGAAGCTCAGAAGGTCTTAGATGAGCTTGGAATGAATATTCATGCAGGTTCACTTGTAAAGGATCTCTCAATAGCACAGCAGCAGATGGTTGAGATAACCAAGGCTGTTTCAGCACATTCGAAAATACTTGTTATGGATGAGCCGACATCATCTATAGCAGAAAAGGAAGTTGATAACTTATTCAAGATCATGAGAGATCTGACATCTCATGGTGTAGGAATTATTTATATCTCTCATAAGATGAGTGAACTTCAGGATATCTGTGACAGAGTCACGATCATGAGAGATGGTCAGAGTGTTGATACAAAGGTTGTAAAAGAAACGTCCAGAGACGAGCTGATCGCATTAATGGTAGGAAGACAGCTTACACAATACTATGAAAGAGATTTCCAGAAACAGGGAGAAGAGCTTTTAAGAGTAGAGGCACTTTCGGACGGAGACAGAGTCAAGAATGTTTCGTTTACTCTTCATAAGGGCGAAATAATCGGATTTTCAGGACTGGTAGGAGCCGGAAGATCTGAGACAATGGCAGCATTGTTCGGGCTTACGAAGCTTGAGAAGGGTGAAGTATATATAAATGGGAAGAAAACAGAGATAAAGAATCCAAAGGATGCAATGGCTAAAGGAATAGCTTTTGTACCGGAGAACCGTAAGGAAGAGGGACTTTATCTTATACAGGATGTCAGATATAACTCCACGATCGAGGTATTGGAACAGTTTATATCACATCTGAATGTTGACAGTAAAAAAGAAGGGGCGATCACTCAGAAATTCATAGATATGATGAGAACCAAGACACCGTCCCAGGCTCAGATCATAGGTAATCTTTCAGGTGGAAATCAGCAGAAGGTAATGATAGGACGCTGGCTCGCCACAGATCCGAAGATCCTTATCCTTGATGAGCCTACAAGAGGAATTGACGTAGGTGCAAAATCCGAGATCTATGCGATAATGAATGAACTTGTAAAGAACGGTGTTTCGATAATAATGATCTCCTCAGAATTGCCGGAGATTATAAATATGAGCGACAGAATTTATGTAATGGCTGACGGTGAAGTAAAGGGATGCCTGGATCATACGGAAGTATCTCAGGAATCCATAATGAATCTTGCGGCTATCTGATAAGGGGAGGTTTAATAAGATGAATGAAAAAAAGAAGGATATTTCAAACAGCGCATTAAAAAGATTTTTCTCGGAAAATCTCGGTATTCTGGCAGCTTTGGTAGTGCTTTGTATTTTCCTTGGAGTTTTCCCGGGAACAAGCCAGTATTTCGTTACCGTAAAGAATTTATTTAACGTATTGAGACAGATTTCAACAAACCTGCTTCTTGCATGCGGAATGACAATGGTAATCATCCTTGGAGGTATCGATCTTTCGGTTGGTTCCATTATAGCTTTGTCGGGTGTACTCGCAGCAGGCTGTGTATCAAGATATGGAATGTCAATTCCGGCAGCATTTGCAGTAGGAGTTCTCATTGGTATCGTATTTGGTCTTTTTAATGGTTTTGTTATTTCTAAAACAACTATCCCGCCTTTCATTGTTACACTGGCTACAATGAACATTGCAAGAGGTCTTGCAGGTGTTTATACAGGTGGTTCTCCTGTTAGAGTTGTTTCCAAGGAATGGCAGTGGGTAGGTGCAGGATATGTAGCAGGAATCCCTGTTCCGGTAATCATCATGATCTTGGTATTTATAATCTCGATACTTATCCTTAACAGGACAAAGATGGGACGTTATATCTACGCAGTCGGTGGAAACCCACTTGCAGCAAGATTTTCAGGTATTGATGTAAGCCAGGTTAAATTCCTTGTTTACACATATTCAGGAATCATGGCAGGTATTGCAGGTATTATACTTGCATCCAGAATGTATTCCGGACAGCCTACAGCAGGTGAAGGTGCAGAAATGGATGCCATCGCAGCAGTAGTAGTCGGCGGTACATCAATGGCCGGTGGTTCCGGTAAACTCAGCGGTACTTTGATCGGTGCTCTTATCATTGGTATCCTGAATAACGGACTTAACCTTATGAATGTCAATTCTTTCTGGCAGACAGTTGTTAAGGGCGTAGTTATCCTCCTCGCTGTAATGATCGACTTCTTCAGAAACAGAAACAAGGCAAAATAATTAAGTGAAATTATGGAAGGCTCCCGAATTCTCACAAAGATTCGGGAGCTTTTTCTTTAAGTATTTAAAAAAGCACATGATATGGCTTATAATATAAAAGGATAAAATTTTAATCAATTAAAATGAGAAAAATGACAAAGGATCGATCAGATGAAAGCTAAATCAAAACCAGCGATCATAATAGTTTTTTCGATGATAGTCCTTCTGATAATGGGATTTTTGCTCGGAAGCCGGATCGCGGATTCGGCAATAGACAGGCCGGTGGTTTTCGGCGCAACATATATGACTATGAATAATCCATACTTTTCCTCACTGAATGAAAGCATACGTGAAGTTGTTGAATCACATGGAGATGTGCTATTGACCAGGGATCCGGCTCAGGATCAGGAGAGGCAGAATCGTGAAATTCATGAGATGATAGAGGAGGGGATGACAGTCCTTTTTGCAAATGCAGCGGATTCGGATAAGATTTCATCAGCACTTGAGGAATGCAGAGAAAGAGGAGTAGCTGTTTTTGTCGTAGATACAGAGGTTGAGGATACCACGAATGTCATTTCTACAATACAGTCGGATCAGTTTGAAGCAGGAAGACTTGTGGCGAGGGATATGAAGAAAAAATGTCCGGAAGGAGCCAGGATAGTGGCTCTTTATCACGAAACGATACAGTCTACTGAGGACAGACTTTTGGGATTTGAAGCTGAGATAAAGAACGATGACAGATATGAGATCGTTATGAAAATAGGCAATACCTCGGAAATTGAGGTGGCAAACAGGGAAATGAATCTCTTACTGAAAAATTTCAGGGATTTCGATGTTGTTTTTGGAAATAATGATCCTTCGGCACTGGGAGCACTTGCAGCCCTCGACAGATACAATATGATAGATAAGGGGATCATGGTATATGGAATAGATGGTTCACCTGATGCAAAACGCATGATCCTGGACGGAAAGATGCAGGGAACGGCGGCACAGTAT